>JACQFU010000287.1 GCA_016199905.1 Candidatus Wallbacteria bacterium | reverse complement strand
GACGGACGAGAACAACCAGGCCGTGCGGCTTCTCTTCGGCGCCATCTCCGAGTCTCGCGAAGGAAGAGAGCCCGGCCGGCGCGGGCTCGTGCGTGTGTCCGACGTCCACATCGAGGACGAGCCCGGAAAGGATTGCGTCCTGCACCACGTCAGTCTCGATCGTTTCACGGGGGGAGCGCTCGATGGTTTCCTCTTCACCGAGAGGGCCCGTATAGGAGACGAACTGCTCGTTGTGGTGGAAGTCGACACTCGCCGGACGGCCTTGAGCGAGCCCCTCGCGGACGCACTCGCCGCCGGGCTAAGGGATCTGGCGGAAGGACGCTTGCAGATCGGCGCTGGCAGCGGACGTGGAAACGGATACATGGAAGTCCGGCCGGGCGGAGTACACGCTTGGCCCGAACAACTGGGCGCCCGTCCGAAGGAGGTCGCGACGTCATGAGTTCCGCACAGCCAGCCGCCCTGAGATGCGTACTGCCCGCTCTCGCTACCATTGATGGACTGTCCAATCTTCTCGGACCGCAACGTCTCGAACTCGGCGCGATCCAGGTCGTGCCCTCAGCATACCTAGTCACGCAAGCAAGTTTGCGGGCCGCACTGGAAACGTGCGGCGACCTGATTGGCTGGTGGGAGCTCAGCGACAGGGTCGTGTGCAAGGCGAGGCCAGAGGCCATGCCGGCTGGGCACCTCCTCGCTGCCGATCTGACGGACGGCAAGGGCGCCAGTTACGCGGTTCGTCACACGCCAAAGGGCTGGGTCCTGACCACGATGACCCGCGTTGCGTCGGAGACCGCGGTGTTGGTCAGACACGTTCGGCTCCCGCGGCGTAACGACGGGCGCGTCGAGTTCGGAAACTGGCAGCTCGAATTTGAGGTCTGCTGGACTCAGGTCCTCGATTCGAAAGGTGAACGGACACTCTTTCCGTTTGCGAGTCGGTTCGTGGGCTTGATCTGAAAGGATTGAAACATGCCAGCTTCCATCCCGTCGCCCTACAACTTCGTTCCGGTTGGCAAGTACGTTTACTTTCCCGAATGGTCGGACGAAGTGACCCACGACATCCCCTTCGAGGATGGGGTCAGCGGGTGGGTGGATGTGGAGGTCGAAGCCGAAACGCCCCTTCTGATAGGCGGCGAGACGGGTCGCGGCAAGAGCGGTCCTGCCAAGAAGAGCTTCGTCACGCTGGACGGCGTGCCGGCCATTCCGGGCAGCACCCTGAAGGGGATGCTCCGTTCAGTCGTGGAGATCGCCAGTTACGGGAAACTGCAGCGTTTCAATGATCACCGGTTTTCGATTCGCGACTTGTACGATGAGCGCAACTATCGCAACCACATGACCGAGACTGTGGGGCCCCAAACCTACCGCTCTCGCGTTCTTGCTGGATGGCTCTCTCGTGCGACGCGGGACGGCGAAGTGAAGTGGCACCTCACGCCTTGCGATTATGGTCGCGTGGATCGATCGGAGTTGCTGAAGTTTGCAGCGGCAGAGAAAGTGAAGATGGAAGAGAGGGACCTTCGCGAGCGCAATCCGGCAGGGCACAAGTACTCCGTATGGAAAAATGGCGGGTTGTCTCTGACGGTGCATGCCCGTGTAGACGCCGAGCAGCCCTACAAGCACTCGCCCGGGCGGCTGGTCTACCGAAGAGTAACGGACGTGTCGAGGCTGGCTGGCACTGCTCTGACGCCCGGCAGAATCGTGTTTACCGGGCAACCCGGCTCCAACAAGCATATGGAGTTCTTCTTCTTCGAACGCAAGGATGCAGCCGCTATCGAGGTGGACAATAGGGACTTCAAGGACTTTCAGTTCATTCATCGTGAGGGCCAGGAACGCCACGAGCGCGAGTACAGAGGCAACGACGAGTACTGCCTCATGGAGAGCTTCATCGAAGACGAGGGTCGAGCCCCCGTGTTCTACTTGCCGCCGGACGCAAGCGGTCGTCTGCGCATGGGTCTCGCCATGATGTTCAAGTTGCCGTGTGCTCGAAGTGTCGAGGAGGTACTTCGGCGCCAGGCTCCATGGCACCTCGAACGCTCGCGCCCCGATCTTGCAGACCTGATCTTCGGCCACGTCGTCGGAAGAGCGGCCCTCCGGGGCAGGTTGTCGATCGAGGCTGCTCGCTTGCAGGGCGCCCCGCAATATGGCGATGAGCCCAAGGTGACCGGTGGCGGTCGAAGGCAATATGATGGCTACATGTCCGATAGGGCGCGGCTTCGGGGTTGGAAACGATACCCTGTCAGGAACGCCACCCAATCCTCGCACATTCCGGAGCGTGCCAACGACTCGGTGATGACGATCCTGAAGCCACTCGTCAAGGGAAGCCGTTTCATCGCCCGGTTCCACTTTCATAATCTGAAGACACGCGAACTCGGGGCCGTTCTCTGGGCGATCGACTTTGGCGGCGAGAAGCGATGCCGGCATTCCGTGGGTACCGGCAAGCCCCTGGGCTACGGTCAGGTGAGGCTAGGTGTCATTGAGAGCAGCGCACACCTCGAGCCGAATTCTTCAAAGACGGCGGTCAACCTCGAATTCTGCCGTCAGGCATTCGTTGCCCACATGGAAGCGATGCAACCCGGATGGGCACAGGGGGAGGCGCTGACCCACCTGCGCGAGATGGCCGATCCGGCGCTGGGCCAGAAACGGTTGCAAGAGCTTCGGTATCCCGTGCTCGATGGGAAGACCAATGATTTTACGGCCGCCAAGAAGGATGGGCTCGTGCTCGAGCCCTACGCTGACTTCAGGGGCCAGAGCGATGAAGTCCGGCTTCAGAAGGCGTACAACGAAGCCGCCGCGCGTCTGGGCCTGCTCGAACCGGGAAACCCGGCGGCGGGCGAAGAAGCCCGAAAAAGGTCGCACCAACCGACTGCGGCCACGTCTTTGCCGGCCGTGGACGAGCCGCTTGCCACGGAGGTGTGGTCCAAGGCCTTCCTCATCTACAACGCGGGTGGTGGAGGGGCACTGATCGTGTCGGTGGACGGCAGCCACGAGAAGGTTGTTACGCCAGTCGCGCAGGCTTCCTGGTTCCGTTCGCTACCGGACGAGCTTCAGCTACGGGCAAGGAAGAAGACGGTGAATGTCACTGCCGAGGTGACGGTCCGGATCGGGGCGGGAGCCAGGAAAGTCGTGAGTGTGAAGGCGCGGTGACGTGGATAGTTCCTGCGGACCTGACGCTGGACTCAGCCGCAGAGCGGCAAGCGCTGTGCATTAGAGGAGTGAGCGCCGTGCAGTACGTTGTAGACGTCATCGCGTGCCCAAAATGCAAGGGGCGCAGGAGTCGGAGCGCGTGGATCACGACCGCAGATGCCATCCGCGCCATCCTTACCTAGGTCGGCCTGCCCACGGACGGTCCTGTTCCTGCCTTTGACCGCTCGGCCGAGGAACTGGTCGGCCAGGCCACGACGCGTGAGCGTGCAGCTAGCGGCCGGCTTTGACGTGCCCGGCGGCCGGCCGAGAGTCCGAAGACCCACGTTCGAGGCCGTCGAGAGCCTCCAGGGGACGTCGAAACGCTCCATCGAGTCATCCCGGAACCCGGCTCCGAACTCCGATGCGGTCAGCGGCGGACCGCTGGGCTCACGGAAACCCCCATTTATCTGTTCTATGCTCCTGGCGATTGGTGCGGTTGTAGGTGTCGTGCAGGACGAGCGACGGACCGAGCGTCGCGCCGAAGCACGTTTCGCCGAGTGCCGCGAACTCGTGCTCGTGCACAGCGCTCGCGTGACCGATCGCTATGGCAACTCCGGCTTTCACAGGACACTCGAGCTGGTGCTGAAGAACGGCAAACACCTGCGACTTACCGACTCCGAATGGGTCGAAGTCCTCGACAGCAAGGCCCCACGCCTGCTCGATCGCCTCGTAGCCCCGGTCCAGATCGCCTACACGGTATCCCTCGACCCCTAAGCGGAGGATCAGATCTTGAGCGGGAGCCGGGCTGCGGATCGGGAAGACGTGCACGAACCCCCGCCTGTCGATCGCGCCGTCCAGCAAACGCGGGGCGAACAGTGACGAAGCCACGGCGCCGGCCGCGAGCGCGCGAAGGGCTGGGTTCATCTCGGTGCGAAGCGGATCGTCGAGGCCGCGAAGGAGGCACAAAGACACTTTTGAGTCTTATTGATGCCTTCGGGGCAAAGCGAGGTGCCGGTCGAACAGATCTCGTCGAGGTGAGACTCGGCTGGCGCAGGCGTGCGGGAGCAAGCGTGTCGAGGCTTCACACCGAAATCATGCGGCCGTAGCCGACGGCGGTCTTGGCTCCGGCTCCGAGGGATTGAAGCGCCGCGGCCAGGCAAGGCCAGACATACTGCGGCCAATCTTCGGAAACCGGCGATCCGGCAGCCCGGGCGATACGAAACACGTAGCGCGTTCCCGCCTTCACAGTGACGAACGGCACGGGATTCGGATCGTCTGCGTCCGATGGGGCGCCGTCCTCGGACGCATCGATTCCCCGGTCGAGATGGGGTGTCATGACGTCCAGCTCGAGCTGCGGCCAGGACGCCGGGACCGCGTCGAAGAAGATAATGCTGCCAGCCGCCGACTCCCCGTCCTCGCTCTCGCCCGACCTGAGCCATCCCGCGAGCGTCTCGCGGTTCCGGAACCAGACCCCATCCTGAGCGGAATCGGCAAGCTGCGGGTTGTCGTCGGCAATATCCACCATGCTGCGCAGCAGACCTTTGACGGAGCTACCGGGGATCACCGGCAGTCCCGTCTTCCAGTCCAGAAAGAGCCCCGTCTCCGAGGGATGCGGCAGCCCCAGTCCGACGACCAGTCGGCTCGTCGTCTCGAACTCCCGTCGATTGCCGCGGCCTGCGAGGAGATCCAACCTCTCGTTGGCCCGCCGCGTCAGCTCGGCCTGAAACGCCCGGCCATCGGCGGAGGAGAACCTCACGACGAACCGTTGAAGCGGTCCCTGATAGGAGTCCTTCGAGTTGGCGATTCGATGCCGCTCCGTGGTCACATAAGTGTGAACGTGCCGCTCGAAATCGAGGCTGCAATTCAAGCCCCGTGCGGGTTCCAGCGGCTTTCCGCCAAGGGCCGAGAGCGGCTCTCCCGGTCGGTTCACGGCCTGGTCGTTCGATTGCGAATCGTCCGGCAATGGCTCCAGTCGTGTACGCTGTCCGGAGCTGTTGGTCCCGGACGCGCTGCTCCCCGAGCTCGGGCCCGAAACCTGGTACTTCCCTATTAGAGCCCCGGCCAGGACCTTGGCGTCTTGCAGCAGGAGCACTATCTCCTCCTCGGCCGCAGATACCAGCGCGCGATCCCAGCTCTCCATCTGCATCAGCAGCTCTCCGAGCCGTAAGGAGTTGGAGCTCGGACGCGCGGGCGCCGCCCCCCAACCCTCGGCCGTCCAGATCCAGCCCGCGACGAACGAGGCCAGCTCCTGATGGGCTGGCCTGTCGGAGCGCAGCAGTCCCGCCAGGAAGAGCAGGAAGCCCAGGCGTCGGGCCTGAAGCGGTGCGCCCTCCAGCACCGATACCAGCTCCTTCAGCACGGCTCCGGGCTCCTGGCGATCCGGCCGCCGAAGCTGTTTTTCCAGGATTCGGATCCAACTCAGGCAGTAGCCCGCTCTGCGCGTTCTCAACAAATCGAGCATCTCATCCTCGCTTTCGATTCAATGACACGTCTCTCGGCCAAGCTCGCCTGACCGGTTCTCTCTCCCGGCTGTACGTCTCGGCGGGTGAGTCGTCCGAACGTAGGGTCCACCGGCAGAAACCCTGACCGACGGATTCGTTCCCTCCAATCTGGATCACATTCTCCGCCGTCTCGGAACCTCGGTCGATCAGCGCCTCCCGAAATGTGGAAAGGTGCGAGGCAGTCTCCCCGGGCCGCACGGCCCAGATGACGCCAAACAGCGTATCGGGCGGCAAGGTTTCCTCGTACCAGAGGTTCCTGCTCGTCTTGCTCTCGGAATCGAGCGCGATCCGGGCCGAGACGGGAGTCGTGCGCCGGCAGAGGTCTTGGAACACTTCGTCGTCCACGACCGCGATCCGCCTCGTGAGCTCGAGGCGATCGGCGTCCTTCTCGTTGCTCGAGACCAGGGGACCCAAGAACTTCGCGAGTTCGTCCACCGCGCCGGCGGACTTCACGCGCTCGGCTTGGTAGACCAGGTCCTCCAGCGACAGCGCAGGCTCGCCGCCCTTCGCTACCAGCGCGTGACCCGCTTCAACGGTCGGAACCGCAGGCCCTTTCCAGCCCTTGCTCAGCGCTTCGCAAAGGCGGTTCAATAGTCGGATCGCCATGGGGCAAGTCACCTGACGATAGACGCCTCGAAGAGACCGGACCGGCAGCAGCAGGATGCAGGCATCCAGAACAACGAGCGTGCCCGCCTGAGTCTCGGCATTCGGTCCAGGCTCCGAACCGAGCAGATCCTCGACGGAAACGTGTTCCGGCGCGCGTCTCTTCAGGAGGTCGCGCATCACGCCTTTGAGGGAAGTCGACGGGATAATGGGGAACCCAGTGTGTGCGTCCCGCGCAATGGGCAGATCGATGGCGCCAGCGACTTGGCCGACGCCGCAGTGCAAGGGCGTCAGGGAGTAGAGACCCGTGACGGTGAGATTGGCAGTGACAGAGGTTTGGCTCATGAGTCCTCGACCAGTTCCTTTGCGGCCTGGGCCACGAACGTGTGGCCGAAGCCGAACCCGGCGTCGGCAACGTCGTCGCCGACGGCTATCGCGTCGTGAAGACCGGTAAGTATCTGCAAACGATCGGAGGGCGTGCCGCCCCGGAGTTGGACCAGCCAGCACGTTCCCGGCATGACGTACCTTCGGGAGGGTCCGCTCGTGCGCTTCTCGAAGCTGAATCCACCGAGGGAGCGAGTCTCGGCGATCGCGGCCGCCAGCACGCTCGCCAGGGCACCCCCCGCGTGGCTCACGGACAGGTTGGGGCGCGCAGGATCCTTCAAGAAAGCAGGAGTGGTGAGGATCAGCCAGACGCAGGCATCCTCGGCATCTGCGAGCTCGCTGAGGTGGGCGCCCGAAGAAAGAGCTGCCACCGAGTGATGCCAATCGCGGATCTCGTGCAAGCTGACGAGTCGTGCGCGGCCTCCCAGGTGGCAAGCCCCCGCAGTCAACGCCGAGCTCCGTAGCGGCTCTGAGAGCTGCCCTTCGAAGTGACCGGCAAATCCGCTGGCAGGACCAAAACGGTAGTGCCGCCGGGCGTAGAGCATTCCGGGCTGAACCCGATTCGTCGCCGGATCGATCGCAATGCCGGGGCGGGTCTCTAGTTTCACGAAGGATGGCAACTCCCCGAATCGAGCGTCCCGGGGCCACCGGCCTCGGACGAGCGAGCTCATCGTTGCGGCGGACAGGTAGCCCGTCCACGGCTCGAACCTCGCGGCTTCCGGCGCCACGACGGCAGTGGTACCCTGCAGGTCCCAATCCGGACCTCTCGCCTGGGAGCCCCGGTCCATACGGATGGGCGTCAGGCACTGCGGAAGGCCACCGGGCGAGCGAGGTCTGAGCAGGAAGCCGGGTGCGGCGTACCACGTTTGAACGCGCTCGAGACAAACGACCTCTCCGGAGTCGCCAGCGGTTTCGGTCCATTCCGCAAGCCAGGGACCTCGAATCGCCCAGCCCGCTGGTAGGTTCGCGGAGGGACCCACGAACTCGGCCGCCCTGGCCTGCAGCCCGACGTCGTCGAGAAGGCGCGTCCTGAAGGCACCCTGCAAGGTTCGCGGCGTGGGCGGAAAGAGGCCCTTGGCCATATCTGTCTCACCGGCGACGCTCGGCCGTCCGTCTCCAAAGTAGACCGTCGCAAAGGGTGCCAGCCCAATATCAATGCTGGTCATCGGCGTCCTCAGAAGCGATGGCTCGCGCTAGAAGCAAGCCGTCTAGCGACCCGTCGATCACCTCGAGCAAGGCGCGGGAGTTGGGAGGCCCCGAAAGACCCGCGCGCGAAACAACTGTCGTCCAGGCCTGGCTCCAGACGCCGGCGAGAAGCTCGGCGAGCGATGCTGCGGACTCGTTTTCGACTTGGAGAGCACGGCGACAAAGTCCCTGCAGCAGCTCCGTCCGAGGCAGAAACCACGGCGGCTGCTCCCTGCTCGCGGCCGCGGCCAACCGATGGAGATGGTCACGCAGCTTGTAGGGAAGTCCGCGAGCGAGTTCGCCTGGTTTCGCGAACAGCTCGAGAAGACGCTGGTAGTCGGCCGCGTCGACGAAACGCGGCGGTGGCGGCTGCCCGCCCTGCGGCGGCTTGCAGCTCTCGGGGGACGCCGACCCTTTGCGAAGCGGAAGCGTGAAGTGGAGCTTCGCGCCGTTGCGCGTCGCCCAACTCAGTCCCACCGAGTCTCCACCCAACGCCTTCGCTTCTTGCAGGGACTCGCTCGACTCGGACCGAAGCCGCTGCATGTGCGTTTTGAAATGACCGTACGCGATTCCGGCGGAGAGGCTCTGGTGGGCTCCCAGCATTGGCAGCAAACGAACGCCGTTGGATGCCGGTACTCCGGACCATCGAACTTGCTCGCCGGTCACGTGGGGCCGGCACTGCTGCCAGAGTTGCAGATCGACCGGTGAGCCGTCCGCCGAAGTCTCCAGCACACCGTATCGCAGCCGGGCTTGCGGGCTGCCGGGAGCCATGTGGTCCGGCTTCTCGTCCTCGGCCTCGACCCAGGTACTTCGCCCGGGCAAGCTGTCGACGATCCACGCGGCCGAAAACAGGTCGTTCAAACGGCGTACCAGCGGAAGCGCCTCGGAGGCGGGGCAAAGGATGAGCGCATCGTCGCCTCCGGCATAGATGAGCTTCGCGCCAAACTCGCGCTCCGCGACCCAGGGGACGACGTCGTTGGCGAAAGCCGCCAGCGCGGTGCTGATGAAGGCATGCAGGGACGGCCCCATCAGCCTGGGGCGGTCGACCAGGCTCTTCCACCACTCGGCCGGAGGTCGATCGCTCAGGATTCTCTCGACGGCTTTTGGATGAAGCACGTCTCGCCAGCGCGCGCCGACCTGCTCGGGATCTCCCAGCAACAGCCGGCCGATTCGGTCCGCGTCCAGGGAGACGATGGCGACCCGGGTCTTGAAGAAGACCGCGTGTTTCTTCGCGATCGCGTGCAGGTCGAGGACCGCTTGCAGCGCGTCCTCGTTCTTCGCCATTGCTGTGGACCCTGCGCCGGCAGCTTGAATCTGGTCCCGCCGCGATCGCCACGTCTCCGGCAACGTATACTGAGCGTCGATCGAGAGGAACGGCGTCGCGTCCGGTCGGAGGGCCATCAGCCTGGCCAGCCTAGGCAAGGCCTCCGGCCGCTGCGTTCTGGGTGCGCCCGCCGCAAGTGCAGAGGTCACGAGTTTCTTCCGAGCGGCCTCGACCGTGGGAAGCGTGGACTCGGCAACCCAGCAGAGAAACGCTTGGCCGGCCACGACGCTGGTTGAGGGAAACGACACGGGTTCCTGCGCGGGTTCAGCGGACGAATGGGATACGCGAGTGAACTCCGATTCGCCAGTGTACGTGAGGAAACGGCGAACCGAACAAGGACCGCAGAGGCGCTCTCCGCCTTCGCGGTCGGGATCGAGCGCGGGGTGTTTCCAGAAGTCCCTGGCGCCCTGGCGCGCCGGCCCCACGCTGCCGTCAGGTCCGTTCGTCAACGCCTGGTTCACGCCGCAGAGCGTGCATTTCTCTCCCAGCTCCAACTCCACGGCCGACGGGTCCGACTGGAGCCTGCGCGCGTGGTAGAGCGAGAGGAGCTTGTAGTGGCTCATCGCATAGTCGTAACCGCGATTCGCCTCGATGTAGGGCTGGTGCGTCTGAAAGTAGGTGTACCGAGCGACCTGGTGGTGGTTCCAGATGGCGCGGCCGACCCACTCCAAGAAACGAGCTTCTCGGGCGTTCTCGTTTCCACCCGAATCGATAGGTCGAGTCGAGAAGGTGTCTTGAAACGGCAACTCCGATGGCAGTGAGAAGTCCTTGACTGGCCCGTCGAACTCCCATGGCACGGCCGTCCATCGCACCAGGGGAGGCAGCCGAAGTTGGCGCTCCCAGATTTCCTTCCAGCGCCCGTCTCCAACTCTCGTCGAGAGCCAGTGGAAGACGCTGGCCGCGAGCTCGGTCCAGCGGGCGGAAGCGCTCTCGGCACATTGCTTCGCCAGCTCCCTGACCGCCGGAAAATGCGTCGGGGCGCCCCCCTCGGGCACGATCGCGAAGATCCGGTTCGGGATCAGGGCAGAGCGAGTCCACCGTCTCAAAGCGAATCCGTCGAACGCTTTCGACGCCGCGAGCCACACGTCGGCACGGGCGTTGTGTCGTAGATCGGGGTAGGTGACGGCGTCGGGTCCGAACCGGTTCACGATCGGGCGAAGGAGCGCCCAGGCCAGCTCGGACAGGACCATCGAGCCGGTCCAGAGATCGCGAGAGCTCCGGGAATCTTGCAGATAACGCGAGACCGGCCCCACCCAGAGGCAGAGCAACCAGGGGCGCAAAGCCCGAGGCGTCCTCCCCTCCTGCCTCCTTTCATCGGGCGATTGGCCGGGGGGCAGGAATCCGAGACTCGAGGACATTCGCAAGTGCTCCCAGATGGAGTGATCCGGGCAGCGCGTGTCGGCCGGAAGAAGCGGCCAGAAGCAGCGGCCCTTTTCGGCGAGCAGCTCCGGAAGCAGCCGCCAGACCCGAAGCCAGGCCTGTCGAAGCACCACGTGGTTGGACCAGCCGTCCGCGGGCAAGGCGAGGCGGGCCAGGACCGGCAACACCTCTGCTGCCAGGCTTTGCAGATCCCTTGTCGAGCGGACCGGACGTTCTCGGGCCGGGCGCACGGCCGCGGCGCAGAGAGGATGAGTCGCGATTCGATCCGAGGAGGGCTCCGGGCCATCTTCGCCCGGCGACCAGAAGGGGATCGCCAAAAGCTGCGATGGGCCCAGCACCGGTCGATCGGCACCGGTGGCCGCGAGATCGGCCTCGAGAGGAGGGTAAAAGGTGTGTTGTCCGACCAGGGCTGTTCTCAGAACATGGCCGATGAACATCTGGCTGGATTTTTTTTCCCGTTTCTTGTGCCGGTCTTCGCCGCACGGCATGTCCTCCAGTCCGCCCTCCGCGGCAGCTCGGAGTCCCGCAAGGACCGCCTCGTTACCTTTCCTGAAGCAGTAGGGTTTCAGGAATGGATCGTGGAAGAAGAGGGCGAACTTTCGCCGCCAGTGCTCGAGCTCGTTCATCGAGGCGCCCCCATTTCGAAAGGAATCCAGCTCGCGTCCGCGTAGCCCTGCAACCTCTCCCTGAGCTGCATGCCTGCATTTCCGGCGGCAGAGACGGGAGAGGGGTCTTTCGAATCCCTCCCTCCGACCAACACGACTCGATAGCGGTCCAGGCCTGGTACCGGACCGTCGAGGAAGACCCAGCATGGGACCCACTCGCCTCCGGCGCGAGCCAGACGGATGTGGACCGGCGAGGCGTGACGCTTTCCCGCGGAAGCCGTCGATCTTCTTCGTCGCCAGGGCAGCCACTGGGGAGAGTGGCGCTCGAGGGTGGTGTTCATGGGAAGACCGAGCGTCACTCTTGCGCTGGCCCCTTCCTTGTGCCGTCGCTCGCGCTCCGCAATTTCCTTGCGGAACGCCTTCAGCTCGTCGCCTATTGTACTCAATATCCCCATCCAATCCATCGACCCGCTCCGCGGCATCGGAGTCACCACCACTCCGGCGGCAGCACCCATGGATGGATGGCGGTTCTGCCGAGGCCACCGGTGCGACTCGGGGAGCCAGCCCGACAGGACGTTCAGTCCCGCCCTCAACGCACGCGTATACGCGAGTCCGTCGTGGGCCGTGGCCGGAAGAGGCAGACTACTCATCGCATCTTCTGCGTCCGCCCAGTTCGTGCGCCACCCGGTCAAGGCGATCGACCCGAAGCCCCTGCGGGCCCGGAATCCCAGGGCTCCCAGGTGCGCAAACAGCCACCACGAGGCCAGGAGGCCCCGCAGGCCTTCGAAGGTGACACGGCCAGGCCTCGGGAAAATCATTCGGACGGTGACCGTCGCCTGACGGCCCGGCACGAGGAAGCGGTGACCGGGCCGGCTGTCGCGAAGCGGAAAGGCGAGGTACTTCAATCCCGGACTTGCCGCCGAGAACGAAAACTCTCGCGTCTCTTCACGCCGGGGCGCGAGCTCCATCAAGAACGGGCACTGCCCGGCATTCGAGTCCGCCAATGAGGGCTCTCCGAACAGGCCGGCGCCGCCGAAGACGGCATCCTCGCGCCATGCCTCCATGCCAGAAAACGGATGAGAGGCGGCGGCGTTCCAGGCGCGATACCAGAACCTCAACTGCCCCTTCAAGGAAGACAAGCGCCACTCCGAGAGCTGTTGGCTAGCCCCGCCGCAGAAGATCGGCGTGACCGGCGCGAGGTCGACTTCCACCCGGTGCAGTCCGCTGCGCGGCACGGCCAGCGAACTCGGTGCGTTCGGCATCAAGCGGCTACCTCCCTTCCCCCTGGGGCGCCGGCGAGGGCGCGGACGAGCTTCTCGCC
>JACQFU010000324.1 GCA_016199905.1 Candidatus Wallbacteria bacterium | reverse complement strand
GCCCGAGATGCACCATCACTAAACGATCACCATCATGTCCTAGTGTCATGACATTCGACAACGCGCCTCACACAAGGCTGTTCTTAGTCCTACAAAGGGCTCTCAGGCTTTCCGTTCGGGTCCGTGCAACATCATTGGTTCGAGCGTCGTCTGGGCCTCGATCAACACTCGAAGCCGGGTAGAACTGTCGCCGGGTCGATCTCGAGAATCGAAGCGCACGGCGGCTCGGCTGGTCAAGCTGCCCCGGCAGCCACCCGACGATACACGTCGAGGGTACGTCGTGCGGTGTCGCTCCAGCGGAACAGGGCTGCCCGTGACCTGCCTCTCGCGGAGAGCTGGAGCCTGGCTGCCTCGTCGGAGGCAAGGGCTGAAATGGCGTCCGAGAAGCGTTGGGCCGTCAACGGCGGAGTGACCAACAGGGCTGCCTCACCCACGACCTCGGGGATGGACGACACCCCGCTTGCGATGACAGGAGCTCCACAGGCCATGGCCTCCAGAGGGCACAGTCCGAAACCTTCGTAGGCCGAGGGGTAGACGAGGAACTCGGCGGCCTGGTAGAGAGCCAGGAGATCCTCGTGCGGGACGTAGCCCAAGATCCGTACGGTCTCCTGAAGTCCTTCCCTCGAGCGTTCCGAAAGCCCGACCGAATCGGGCCAATCCGTCATGCCGACCACTACGAGGCAGTGGGCCGGTGAGAGCGTCCGGCGCCGGCGGCTCAGAGCGAACGCGTCCACGAGCATCGGGAAGTTCTTGTTCGGCTGAATCGCGCTCACTGCCAGGATGTAGGGGCGCCGCAAGCCGTGCCTCTCGAGCACCCGAGTGATGGCCGATTCGTCATCGGACGGCCGGAAATCGGCGGAGACGCCCAGGGGAATGACGCGAACGCGCTCCTGCGGAATCGATGTAAGTCGAAGAATGTCCTTTCGAGTCGACTCGCTGACTGTGATGACAACCGTGGCGAACCGAATCGAGTATCGCTGCCAGTGTTTCCAGTAAAGGCCTGCTCGCCAGCTCAATCCTCCATAGACGTTGGGGATCAAATCGTGAACGGTGAGCACCGTCGGGCAAGGCGGGAACATCGGCGCTGTAGAGCCCGCGCAGTGAAGGACGTCGGCGCCGGCGCGCCGCGCATCCCGGGACACCTCGAACTGATCCCACAAGAAGTTTCCAAACCGCTCGTCGGGTCGGCGGCTCGCCCGCCGCAACTCGAGGAGCTCGAGGCCAGGGACTTGAAGCGCTCGCAGGGCCGAAAGCAGGTTGGTCGTGTAGGTTCCGACGCCGCGGCCATGACCCAGGGTTGCCTGGGCCTCGACGGCAATGCGAAGCCTCGAGGGATTTTCGCTGGTTTCGTTGTCGGACTCGCCGAGCATGGGAGGCCTGCCCCTCAACCTGCTGCAGCCGCCACCCGACGATAAACTTCGAGGGTGCGCCGAGCGGTGTTGCTCCAAGAGAAGAGGGCCGCCCGGGCCTTGCCCTTGCAGGAAAGCTCGCGGCGGGCCTGCGGGTCGGAGGCCAGCACGGCCATGGCATCCGCGAAGCGTTCCGCGGTCAGCGGCGGGGAAACGAGCACGGCTGCGTCGCCGACGACCTCCGGGATGGAGGTAACGGCGCTCGCAATGACGGGCGTCCCGCATGCCATTGCTTCGAGGGGAGGCAATCCGAAGCCTTCGTAGGCCGAAGGGAAGACGAAGAGCTCGGCGCCCTGATAGAGGGCCACGAGATCCTCGCGCGAAACCCGACCCACTACCCGCGCCTCCGCCTCGAGCCGTTCGGCCTGTTGCGCGTAGCATCGGAGCGTCTCCGGATTCTGCGGCCCGACAATCGCCAGGCTGTGCCTCGAGGAGAGAACGCCCCTGCGCCGGCACAGCGAGAACGCTTCAAGGAGCATCGGAACGTTCTTTCGATGGTCGAGCGCGCCGACTGCCAGTATGTAGGGCTGGCGCAGGGAATGCTTGTCCAGCACTTGTTCCACATGACCGTTGCTTTCGACAGGCCGAAACTCGCCCGAGACGCCCTCCGGTATCACCTCTATCCGTTCGGGCGCCACCGAGGTCAAGCGCGAGATATCCTGCCGTGTGGATTCGCTGATCGCGATGATGGCCGTGGCTCGCCGCATCGAGAATCTCATCCAAAAGTCATGGTACAGTCTCGCTCTCCACGGCCAGCCTTGCGGTCGCACGCTCGGAATCAGGTCGTGGACAGTCAGCACGGTCGGACAGGGCATGAGCAGGGGCGAAGAACCAAAAGTACGGTGCAGCAGGTCTGCTCTGGCCTGACACGCCTTCCAGGGTACCTGGATCTGGTCGAAGGACAGGCGCTCCAATAGGTAGTGCTTGTGAGTACGGCGAGCTGGCGACCGCAGGGGGACGATCTCCAGATCGGGACCCTGCAGTGCCTGAAGAGCGGAAAGGAGCTCGGACGCATAAACTCCCAGTCCGTCGGCGGTGTCGAAAGACGACTCCGTCTCGACGACGACGCGCAGGCGGCCGGGGCGTCCGCCGGAGTTGTCGTCCGGTTCACCGAACTTCAAAGTCATCGGGATCTCCTTGCCGCCTCGAGGCCTTGGATCCATGCACGACCCGCATCACTGCGGCATTCGTGCCCCAAGGGAACCCGCTCTGGGACAGGGCGTGAAATTATCCATGGCCACGAGGAAAGCGAGAAATCCCTCCAACAAATACAAGTACCTCGGCCTGAGACGTCCACCACGTAAACCCACCTGCGAACACCGCTCTCCCGATCTGCTTGGCATCATGACGGCCCTGGTGCTGCCCCCCGCGCGGATCCCCACCTTTCTGGGCTCTTGTGTCCCCGGTAACCCACGCGGCGCGACCACAACTCACCATGGCGAAAAGTAGGCGTGGGGCCGGGTCTCATCGGCCGGGTGCGAGCAGCTCGAGTCGGGGGAAGTAAGTCCGATACCGTGAAGCGTCCCGGGTCAGCAGCTGATAGCCGGCCACCGCGGCGTGGGCTCCGATGTAGAAGTCTGGCAACGGCGTCGGCTTCGACCCGCCCTGCCGGCGGTACTTCAGGAAGACCTTCCCTGCCAGGAAGCCGGCCTCATAGGGGAGCGCCTCTCGCCGGAAGAGCACGGCCGGCAAGGCCCACTCCAGCTCCTCAATGGTGGCGAACCGAATGGAAACCTCCGCATAGATGAGCGGATTGATGACGAGGGAGGACCGATTGCCGGCCGCCTCGAGCGCGGTGCTGGACCAGCCGCTCCAACGGGGATCCTCGGTGGCGACGTCTAGCAAGACATTGCTGTCGACGAGAACGGATTTCACCGGTCTTTGCGCGTGAGAGCCAGGATCGCGTCGGTCGTCATCTTCACGCTGCCCGTGCCACGAAGCCGAGCAACCGCGAGCCTTCCCCTGCTCGGCTTGCGCGAAGCGGCCGATTTCAAGATTCGCACCGTGTTCCCGTCCACCTCGAACTCGACCTCCGTCTCGGGCAACAGCCCCAGCTCTTCACGAATGGCCTGTGGAATCGTCACCTGGCCCTTGGATGTGATCCGCATGCGGTTCTCCTTCTTACCAGTAAGAGTACTACCGACCCACGAAGCCTGCAAGCGGTTCAGGGTGGCCGTCGGCCCTTCAGCAACCGGTAGAGAAGCCGCTAGGTGATGCCGAGGATCGGGGCGGCTTTCTTGCGGTTGCCGCCGACTTTGCCCAGCACGGCCTGCACGTGACGACTTCCGGCCTCCTCGAGCCCGAGGAGGGGATCGGCGCCGGTCGCGGCTCGCGGGGGCAGTCCCAGATGACGCGGCTCGATCTCGGCGGCGTGCGTCATTGCCGCCCTCGATGGAGCCAAGGCCGGTGATGACCACGACCTCGAGCGGCGTTTCGAGCGCCTCGAGCTGGCAAAGCAACTCTACGCCTTGCATCCCCGGCATCATCCCGTCGATCAGCGCCGCGGTGAACGAGACGGAAGGCCGAGTGGTACCGGCCTCGAAAGCGACGCTGGGACCGGCCATCTGAGTCCACTGGTAGCGGAGCGCGCTCGCGGAGAGCAGCTCTGCGGCGCGGTCGCCGAGGCCGCAGGCCGCAGGCCGTAAGCGCAAGAAGAAGGATTCGCGCGTCGATTCGGCCGCGATTCCAACAAGCAGCTCTTGAACTCTTCGCAAGACCGATGACACTGTAGACGCATCATGGCCATTTTTTCCTTGAACATCGAGGGCTTCCGGTCGTTGCGGGAACTCTGCTGGAAACCCGGCAGCCTGAATGTGGTCATCGGACCCAACGGGTCCGGCAAGTCGAGTCTGCTCTGCGGACTGGCTTCGTTGCGACACGCCGCGGCGGGGGGCATCGCGGATGCCCTGATGCGGCAAGGCGGGATGCAGGCCGTCCTCTGGGACGGCCAGGCCGAGAGAGTCTCCTGGACGCTGGTGAGCGATCCTCTCCACCGGCCGGTCGACAGCATCCGTCCCCATAGCCGGTACCGGTTGACCTTGAAGCCGGTCGGCCGCGGAAGCGCCTTCTATGTCGACGAAGAGAGCCTGCAGGAGGTGGCCGATGCCCCCCCGGCGACTCCGAGGCCCTACCTGGAACGTAGCCGCACCGCTGCCACGTTTTACGACGCTCTCGAACATCCCTTTCCCGTCGACGGCTCGGCCTACCGCCAGGATGAAGCACTCCTCTCGGAGGCAAGAGGGCCGGCGGCTCTGATGGGGCCGGCGGGCAACGCGGGACCGCTGCAGTTTCGAGCGCGTCTGGAGAGCTGGGCCATTCACGAGGAGTTCGCGGTCGGCCGTGATGCCGAGATTCGCAGGCCGGCGGTGGCGCGCCTCGAAGAACGACTGGCGCTGGACGGCCGAAACCTCATTCCCGTTCTCCACACGCGCTACACCGGCGATCGCGACTTCAAGCAGGCCCTCGACGAGGCGATGAGCGCCGCGTTCGGTCCCGACTATCAGGAGCTCGTCTTTCCGCCAGCGGCCGACCAGCGCGTTCAGATGCGCCTGCGCTGGAGATCCCTCTCGACCGAGCAGCCGGCTGCGAACCTCTCCGACGGCACGCTCCGTTTCTTGCTTCTCCTCACGCTTTTGGTCAAGCCGCCGGCCAGAGACCTGCTTGCCGTGGACGAGCCCGAGACCGGTCTTCATCCCCGAATGATGGCTGTCCTCGCCGAGCACGCAACCGACGCCGCCAGGGAGACCCAACTCGTGTTCACCACGCACTCTCGAGACCTTCTGGACGCCTTTACATCCCAGGCCCCGACCACGGCCGTCTGCGAAATCGAGCAGGGCCAAACCCGGTTGCGAGCAGTAGACCCGGCGGCCCTCCGGGAGTTCTTGCAACGGTACACTCTCGGTGACTTGTACCGCTCCGGTGACCTGGAGGCGCTCTCTTGAAGATTCTCCTCTTCGTCGAAGGTCAAACCGAACGAGAAGCCCTGCCGCGCTTCTTCCACCGCTGGCTCGATGAACACGCCCAGCCTGGCATCGGCATCAAGGCAATCCGGTTCCAGGGCGCTTCCGAGTACCTCAGGGACATTCGAAGCAGAGTCGAGCTGTACCTGGAGAAGACCTCGAAGTCGGAAGTGCTCGGCGCCATAGGCCTCCTGGACTTCTACGGGTGTCCGGCCCTGCCGCCGTCGTCCGAGCCCCTGCCGCAACGCTACCAGCGAGCCAAGGCGGCGCTCGAGAACAAGGTCGGCCACAACCGATTCCGTCAACACTTCGCGGTGCACGAGACGGAGGCGTGGCTGTTCAGCGAGCCCTCGATCCTCCCGCGACCGGTGCGGGAGGCACTTCCCAAATCCACTGAGCAACCGGAACAGGTCGACTTCGACGAGCCCCCCGCCAAGCTGTTGCTCAGGCTCTATGACAAGAAGCTGAATCGACGTTACAGGAAACCGGTCGATGGGCAGAATCTCTTCCAGAAGCTCTCGCCCAACGTTGCTTCCAACAAGTGCTACCACCTGAAACTGCTCCTGGAAGATCTGCTGAGCCTTGCCCGGCGGCGCGAGGGCGAAGCCTGAAGGGCAGCGCTCCGAGCCGGCCGCCAGCGAGCAGCTCGACGCCGTCGCCGAGACTGGCGCGGACTCTCCAGCGGCAGTTAGAAGGTCTCGTGGCGATGCGGGCCTTGAGAAGGCTCCCAGGGCTTGTTTGAGTCCCCTACGATCCCACCGTCGGCCCGCGCGAGTAGGTCGAAGGAGTCGCTG
>JACQFU010000323.1 GCA_016199905.1 Candidatus Wallbacteria bacterium | reverse complement strand
GGTGTCGCGGCGCCTTCACTTCTCCCCGCGACTCGAAGCGGGTAACCCGCGGAGGTGCACGTTGCGCGCCTCCCCCGATGCCGCAGTCCGGACCCAGTGGCCGACGTCGCGAGGGCCAGGGGGAGGAGTGAACGCGTACCGCCGAGAGCCGCTCGTCGATCCCACGGCTATGTCGCGTGCTGGCGCCGAACAGGGCCCAGACGGCCCCGGCCAGCAACGCGCCAACCAGTAACGCCACCATCACCTCGATGAGCGTGAAGGCCGTTCGCCGTCCGTTCCGCATCGCCATCCCTTTGCTGGTTTTCACTTGCCGCTCCGATGACGCAGTGCTGCCTCGAGAAGGGCCAGAGTGCTGCTGGTGGACAGCATCGCCGGCAGCGCCGTGGAATCGATATGGAGGTTGATGTTGAGGAGGATCGGCCGCTCGCGCAGTTCTTCCCGGATCGGGTCCTCACCCGGATCGGCCAGGCAAGTCGGAGGCGAACCGGCACTCGTGCCGGTGGCTCGAGGCGACACCTGCGTCGAGACCGGGGCCGGCCGGGTCGAAGGCTGCATCGCGGTCGACGACGTGGTGCCCGTCGTGGGCTGCGTGCTCGTCAGGGAGCTCGGCGCCGGCGGCACCGGAACTGCCGCTGCCAGAACGGGCGCGGGGTTCTGTGCGGGGAGCGTCGCGTTGGCAACGTTCGGATCGGGCGCAGCGGGCCCGGCGGCAGCCTTCTGTGCATTCGCCAGCGGCATCATCGGCGGCATCGCCGCTCCGCCCTTGCCGCCCTTCTTGCAACCGAACAGAGACCAGCTGAGCGTCAACGCCATGAGCAACACCATCACCCGCGCTGCGCGGTCCCGGCAGTCCTCGTATCGGTCCGTGGTCGCCATCGGTCGCCTCCTCGCCCTCACAAACGCCAAGCGCGGACCCAGAGATGCAGCGGCAATGCCAACGCCCGAGAATGCCGACTGCGAAAGCAATCACGACAATGGCGGCAGGGACGGACGGCAGCATTGCTGCCGGGGAGGCCGAAGGATTCCTGCTGGTGGAGGAGTCTGCCAGTCGGGGCTTCGCCTCGAACCCGACCCACGGGGCCAGCCCCACAAACACTAATCTAACGGTTGGCGAACCACTCCTCTTTGCCATGGCTTGCAGGGATGAAGCCTGCACTGATGGAGGAGGAATGGGATTGGATCGCGAATTCCGAGCGAAGGCGTGTCAGTTGGCGACAAGGCGTCGAGCCACTGCTTTCTACATTAGGTTTGTGCTTATGCCCCCCCCTTCGAAGTCCCTGAGCGAGTCGTTTCCGCGTCCAACTCCAGACGGCGTCTAACCTCGAACGGTTTACGGCGCCCCGCGCGACGCTCTCGTCGGGCTGCATCGGTAAGCCAATGGTGACCTTGGTCGCCTTCGCGAGCCACTTCGAACGGTCACCTGATGACCCATGGCTCCACCGCGTTGTAGGTTGAAGCCGAGGTCGGGGTTTGAATCAGGAGGAAGGCCATGACTGAAGTGATGCGCCGTGTCTTGTTTGCCGGCTGTCTGTTCGGGGCGATCTGGCTCGCGCTGTATTCGCGGTCCGAGCTGGCGGTACTGAGGCAGATCGATTTCGCCGGGCAGATGGAACGTCACTACAGGCTGATTGGCGGCGCCCCTCCGCTGGAGGAGTTCATCGCCGAGCGCACGCAAGGCAATCTCCACAAGGTCGAGGGCGAAGCGTGGATGAAGTTCCTCTCGGAGGCTCGCGGCGCGCTGGCCGAGGACGAGGGCAAGGCACGGTTGCGCGAGCCCGGAAAAATGTCCGCGCGCCTGGCGGGAATCTCGGTCGCCAGGAGCCTCTACTTCCTGGTCGACGAGCAGCCGATCGGCGAAGTCGTACGGGGCCTCACGCCCGACCGCGGCCTCACCTACATCGGCGTTCAGAGCGCTCGAGGACTGGAGTACTGGAGCCTGGGACTGGTGCGCCGGGCGAGCAGTTCCCACGACGCGCCCCCGTGGCTCGACTTTCCGTACCGCAAGCACGCCGGGCTTCTGCTGCTCTGGGGCCTGCTCGCGTACATCCTGGTTCCCTGGCAGGGTTCGGGAGGCTACACCCTGATGTACTCGCGCTGGCGCGCCGCCCTGCTGCCGGACCTCTGCGGCGTCCTCCTCGGAGCCGGGTTCTTCGCGCTTCCGCTGCTCGTCGTGACCTACGACTCGAACATGTCGGCCTGCCTGGAACACGGCTACACGGGAGTCACCCAGGTCGCGGTTTGCGCCTCGGTCTTTGGCCTCGCGATCTCGGCCGTGGCCGCGTGGTACTCCCACTTCGCGGTCACGCTCGAGCAGGGTTCGATCCTCGTACGGACCCTCCGGGGAACCCGGCGGATCGCAACGGATCGAATTCGCGAGACGGGCTTGCACGAGTACCGGCTTCCAGGCTGGTTGAGGGCGGCTCTGTGGCTGGCCGCCATCGCGAATCCGCGGATGTCGGGGCCGCTCGTCATGGGCACGGCACGTCACAGCGGATTCCGAATCGTTCCCGAGCACGGCGATCCGGTCGTGCTCTGGTTCGATGGCGTCGCGGGCCTGGAACGGCTGCTGGCCTTTCTGATTCGTTCCGGCGTGACAGTGTCAAAAGAAGTCCTGGAGCACGTTCCGGACGTACAGGCGCTGCTGGCGGCGCCGAGCGACTCCTTGCTAGGGCCGCGCGAGCCTCAGGCCACCTACGGCAAACGCCAGGCCGTGGCGGTGGTGCTCGTACTCTGCGGCTCCGCGCTGGCCCTGATCTGAAACTCCCTGCCTGCCCGCGCCGAGGCCCTGGTCGCGGGCGCAATCGACGCCACCCGGAGTTTGATGCGAGACGCTCTGGGCGAAGCGCAGGTCGGACCCGACGCCTTCGAGTCAGCCGCGCTAGCGCTTCGGCTCGAAGTCGACTCCATCGAGCCAGAGGCGGAATCCGTAGTCCCAGGTGTCGGCGTGCAACTCGTTGAGAATATCAGGACACCCAGAAGAAGCTCACCTTCGGGCTCCGCGCCGTTCCCATCCCGCAACAATCGGCATGCCGACACTGTGGCCTGGGCAGGAGCAAGCCTCTAGGATTGATCCATCGTGCCAGAGTTTCGGACCGACTTGCGTGAGTGCCGCGCCGTGCAAGTAACGGTCGTGATGACGACCTGCAATGGCCGGCGCTTCGTGGCCGAGGCGCTCCAGAGCGTGTTCGGACAAACGCATTCGGACTGGAGGCTGGTGGTCGTCGACGACGGCTCCACGGACGGGACGCCCGAAGTCGTCTCCAGTCGGGTCGCCGGCGACAGCCGCGTCCATGTGGAAGTTTTGCCTTTCAATCAGGGAACGGGAGCCAGCTCGCAGAAGGCGCTCGAGATGGCGACGACCGACTGGTGCCTTCGAATGTCGCAGGACGACGTCCTTCTGCCCGAGTGTCTGGAGATGCAGTTGAAGGTGCTCGAGGCCAATCCGGGCGCCAGGGTCGTCAGTGGCCGTGGCATCTACATCAACGAGGCGGGGCGCGCGTTGGGACGGACTGCCGTGACGCGGCTCTCGAACCAGGAGTTGGAGCGACGAGTGAGCGAGAGCAAACCGATTGGGTTACTCGATCCGGGCACTCTTCTGCATCGCCCGACGGTGCTCGGGGCGGGCGGCTATCGGCGCGAGTTCTCCGGGGTAGAGGACTGCGATTTATGGGGGCGACTGGCGGAACGGCGCGTTCCGATCGTGACGCACGCGGGAGTGGTCGTGCGATACCGACTGCATGCGCAGTCGATCAGTAGCGGCGGCGGCCAGCGCAGCGCTTTCTTGGGAGAGTGGGTTGCGGCCTGCATGCGCGCTCGCCGAGTCGCAGTCGTCGAACCGTCCCGGGCCGAGTTCCAGCGTCTTTGGGATGCCCGGCCGGCCTGGAAGAAGGTGCTGATGTGGCGCGAGTACACGTCGCGCGCGCTCTACAGGCAGGCAGGGCAGATGGCGCTCGATGGCGCCTGGGCGCGAAGCGCGATTGCGCTCGGCGCAGCGGCGCTGCTGGCCCCAGGCTACGTGGCGCGCCGTCTGGTCGCCCAGTTGGTTCGCTAGCGTCTCAGGCCACGCGGTCGCCGCGTTTTGCGCGGGTCGGTCCGCGCCCGAGCAGCCAGCGGAGCACGAAGGGATAGTCGATGCGGTAGCCGGCGTTGGTGTAGGCGTTGAGCCGGAACGCGTCGAAGAACCTCAGAGGGCGCGTCGGGGAGACGCTGAAGCGACCGCTGGCGAAGAGGTCGTGGTCGCCCCACTCGTATTGCAGCGCGCGCGCGAGCGAGTCGCTGGACAACGAGATGTCGGGACCTTCCGATGGCTCCGGGATCGTGCGGAGCCCTCGGTTGACGTCGAAGGAAAGGAAGACGCCGAGGTCGCGGACGTGGAGGGTAGTCGTGGGCAGGTACCGTCCGAGCGAGAGCAGCGGCGCCAGGCGGAGCACCCCGAACGCGCACTTGCCGTGCAGACGGTGGAGGTGGAGTCTCGAAAGGCCAACGAGTTCTTCCAACGTGACGGGGCTCCCGCGGTGAAGGCGCGCGGGCGGACGGTCGAGCGCCGAATCATAAAGACGGATCGCGCCGGCGTTGTCCCAGGTCGTGCCGACGATCCAGCGATCGTCGGGCGCGAGCACCACGGGCGTGACGCCGCAGTCGCGGCTGACGAACTCGGCCAGGCTCGAGAGCCGGACCATCTCATCATTCATGTAGACGTTCTCCGCATGAGAGAACTTGATGAATGCCGAGCTGGGGATATACCACCTGGGAGAGAACAGCTCGCAGCAGAGCCGAATGGTTTCAAGGCACTCGTCGGCCGCGCGTATGCGTCCCTCCACGTCTTCCGGATTGCTCATCCAGTTGGCATAGCTGAATTGGCTGATCACGACGTCGACCGGGCCAGTCAGGCAGGCAACGGCAGCCGCGCGTTCTCGCGTTTGGACGACGCAATCGTTCAGGTTGAGCACGCGAAAGCCGCCGGCTTCCACAAGCAGCCAGGAGTCCAGCAGGTCGACAGGCCCGCAGGAGATCCGGACCGACCGACCCAGCGGCGTGGAGTTGGCCGGATCGAGCTCACGGACCTGGAAGCCTAGGTCGCGGCAGCGGCGGACGACCTTGCCGTCGAGGGTCTTCTGGTAGAGCACCGGCAGCCGGGGTCGTTTCTCTTCCGGGATGGCCGACAGTGTAGGTACTGAAAAGTGGTCTGGATGATCGTGCGAAAACCAAATATGGGAGACTTGGTCGAAGTCCTCGGCGCGGAACTTCGATTCTACCAGCAGCTCCCAGCTATCGGCGAACACGGTTCCGAAGAGCCAGGGGTCCGCCAGCAGTCGGACCTCCTCGTGGCAGAAGACGAACGACGCGTTATTGACCCACCAGATTACTGGAGCCGAAAGCGCCGTGGTCATCGTTTTTTCGCCGGCCGCCGTTTCGAGAGCATTCGGAGGCCCATGATAGACTTGCGCCGGTGGCGGAAGGGATCGAGACAGCTCGCTTGAGAGGGGAGCCGTTCTGTGCTGCCCACCGGGCGGAGTTCTGCCGGCTGCTGACGGATCCCAAGGTGATGGGGGATATGGGCGGTGTTCGAACGCCGGAGCGAGCGGCAGCCCTGTTCGAGCAGAACTTGGACCACTGGCGGCGGTTCGGCTTCGGGCTCTGGTCTTTCTTCGAGCGCGCAACCGATCACTTCGTCGGGCGGGGGGGCTTGCGTCATTGCAACATCGAGGGGCAGGACGAACTGGAGCTGGGTTACACTCTCGACCGACCCTTTTGGCAACGCGGGCTCGCCACGGAGATGGCGGCTGGGCTTCTCGCCTGGGCCTCGCGCCTGGAAACGGTCGAAACCGTCGTGGCTTTCACGAGGCCTTACAACCTTGCGTCACGCCGCGTCATGGAAAAGCTCGGCTTCCGGTACGAGCGTGAGTTCCTCCACGACGGCGCTCCGCATGTGCTCTACAGGATCGCTCTCGCAGAGCTTCGGGCGGGCGCTCGAGGGGAGCCTCGGTCCGGTGTCGCCGTGGTTCGGTTGCTCGAGGGGGCCGTGAGCGTCCAGGATCTCACGACCTGCGAGGCAGAACCGACCTCCAAGCTGCCGCTTGGGATTGTCGCGAATGCCAAGGGGCGCGGCTACTACCTGAACGCAACGGATCCGTGTCGCTCGTTGGCGGTCTTCGAGTTCGTGCCGGGTCTCGATCCACGAGGCAATCACGTGCACCCGACCCGCCAGGAGTTCCTGTTCGTCGTGAGCGGGGCCCTGCGCGGCCGGTTCTGGCGGAGCGAGAGTCCCGCTCAGCCGGCGGAGCAACTCCTGCGTCCGGGGCAATTGCTTTGCGTGCGGCCCGGCATCGTTCATGCCTATGAAGCGCTGGAGCATTCTTGGGCCGTGGAGTTCTCCGCCGCATTGAACGAAGTCGGGGACACGGTTCGGGGCTGAGGCCGGCCGCACTGGGTCAGCCCCCTGCCAGGGTCTGGGGGAAGCCCCAGTTTCAACTAATTCCTCGCAATCACTCTGCTCGACGGCATCGGGTGCAGCGCAACCACGAAGTGGTCCAGCCGCTGGTCGCGGGTCGAGCTGACGCCGCTGTAGTAGCGGGGATCGGCCTGGATCGTGCCATTGAGGTTGGCCGGCGCCGCGGCGTCCCATTGAATCAGGTTGCCAATGAGTAGGGCACCTTCCGCCAGGTCGACGGTACCGGCGCTCATGACGGACGCTTGCACGCGGCCGGAGATTCGCACCGTGCGGCCCGCTGCCACGTGGACCGTGAGCAGATCGTTGGCCGGGTCCGCGAGAGTGAGGTCCGACATCTCGACTGGGCCGGAGGCGCTGATGGAGAGCTTGCCGTGGAAGCGAAGAGCCGCGAGTCGCAGCGGTTCGTCGGCATTGTCGACGAAGACCGTGGCGTTGAGCGGACGGCCGCCGGCCCGTGCCGAGTCCGCCAGAAACTGCACGCAGCGATCGGCTGCCTTGGCGCCGGTGAACCTGAAGAACGCCCGGCCCGCCTGCGAAACCTCACTCGTCGCCACGTCGAACTTGGAGTCGTAGGCAGCCATTTCCCGAAACTTGGGACCGACCACCTTCATGAATGCCTTGGTGAAGCGGTTGTAGATGTCCCAGCGTCCCTTGTGCTCCTGCGCAAGCTGGCTGGCGGCTCGAGAGTAGCCTTGGCAGGCCTGGGCGAAGAACTGCCGCACCTGGTTGGTGTCCCGGACCATCCGGCGGCCGTGGGCGACGAGGCGCTTGGCCTCCCCCAGAGAGCCGCAGCGATCGACACGATCGCGGAACTGCTGGATCGCGACGAGTTGCTGCCGGGCCCGATCGTAGGTCTTGGCCAGATCGTTCGAGGCCGCTTCGTAGTTGTGGGCCTGTTCGTCGATTCGCTGGTTTTGCGTAGAGACCTGCGGCGGCAGGTAGTATTGCTTCGACAGTGCCGGCAGCGTCGGGGCGATGGAGTAGAGGATCAGCTCCTCGGGAAATTTGTGATAATCGGCTGTGACGTCCGTTCCGCGGAAGCCCGGGTCCTGCGGGATGGTCGCGCTCCGCATCGGCTGCTCCGTATTCTGCTGCATCCAGAACTGGGCACGTTCGTCGACGTGCCCCACGTAGCTGGAGTACTTGGTGTTCAGATCGTTGATGGCGTCGTTGGCGTCTTTCACCTGGATGTTCATGTTCTGCAGCATTGCGAACACCTGGCCGGCCTTCTGGACCCGATCGTCATCGAGGGTCTTCACGACGTTCAAGGACTGAGCGATGTTCTGGTTGGCTTCGCCTCGGAAGCTCTCGAAGAGCCGCCAGGGATGCCGCAGGAGCCAGGTGACCTGATCGAACGGCCGCGGCGTCGTGACCAGCGCCACTTTGAAGCCGCGGGTCTCGCGCACCGTGCGGGCGATGTGGGTGGCGCCATGCTTCACGCGAGCCGTGAACTCGAGCGTCCCGCGAGACTCGTAGGTGAGCGTCGTGAGCGGCCGTTCCGATAGCAGCTTGACCTCCACCGCGCCTCCGCCAAGCTCGAAGCCTGCGTACAGCGGGTCCTTCGCCAGCACGGCGAGGCAGAGCGACGGCTTCACCTGGAAGGCCTTGTAGCTGTTCTGCTTGCTCAGGTACTCCTCGCGCAGCGAAGTAAAGAGTGGGTCGCCCGGCTGGTTGACTCGCTTGGAAACCTGATGGAACGCCTCTTCGATGGCCGTCTGGCCAAAGGCCACCGCCATGCTCCCGGTCGTGGCCGACTGGACGCTGTCAGTCACCTGGCCGGAGAAGGTCATCTGGCAGAGCCCAGTGACTCCCCAGGTGATCAGGAACAGCGTGGTGATGGCCAGGATCAGCCCGAATCCGTCGCGTCCGTGCAATCTGCGCATTTTGCTTGCCTCCGTCGGTCGCCCGGAAGGAAGCAACGCCCCTGCCAACGGGTGGAGTCCCGCTCCAGGCGCGGAGGCGGGGTTGAGGCCGGAACGCCGGCTGGAAGGATTCCTGCCGGTGCCGCCTTCCCCGCATGGCGGCCGCGCGCGGCCTGCACTATCATTGACCGGGAAGGGAGCTTCGATGGAACAGATGAAAGTTGCACCCGGCGACTGCCCCGTTTGCGCGGGGACGATTGACGAACGCCGGCGCGTGGTCTGTCCTCGCTGCGACACCCCGCATCACCTGGACTGCTACAGCTACAACCAGGGGTGCGCGATTTTCGGTTGCGACCCCGGCCGGCCGGCCACGCCTCTGCCGAAGAAAGGCCGCCCGCTCGCGCCCATGGCGGACTTTCGCTTGCCTGCGGTCTCCGCCACGACACGGATCGTGTTGTTCGGGGCCGTGGTGCTGATGAGCAGCCTGACGATCCTGCTGTTGCACTCGCGCGAGCCGGTGCGCCACGCGGCTGCCCCGCGGCTCCAGGGCCAGAAGGCCCGGGACTTCACGTTGAAGGATCTCGACGGCCGCATGCGATCGCTCTCGAGCTTCACGGGCCAGGGTGTCACGGTCCTCACGTTCTGGCTTGCCCGCTGCCCCGACTGCTCCACCTCGTTTCCAAAGGGTGTGACCCTCTCGAAGGCCTTTGAGCCCGATGAGGTCCGCTTCGTCGACGTCGCCTACATGGGCCAGTTCGAGCAAACGGCCCAGTGGGTGAAGGAGACCGGCATCAAGAACCCCGTGCTGCTCGACAGCAAGGGCGAGGTCGTCAGCGCGTACGGTGTCGGGACCTACACCTGCTTCGTGCTCGACCGCGAGGGGACCATCCGCTACCGGGGCCCGGTCGAAGGCGCCCGGGCGGCCATCGAGTCGCTCCTGGTCGAGAAGGCCGGCTGACGGGCCGTGTGGACTCTGGCGGGATTGGCGGCGCTTGCCGGCGCGGGCGGCGTCTGGTTGGTCCGGGAGTCTCGCCTGCGCAACTTTCGCTCGCCCGCGCGCGTCTGGGACACGCTGGTCGAGTTTTGGCAGGCCGGCAGCCTCGTCGCCGTTCGCAGCTGCCTCACACCGGAGTCTTTGGCCCTGCTCGAGTACGTCCTGGACTCGGCCCGCCCCGAGCCGGCCCTGCCGCCCGAGCTTCTGGGCTACCTCACTCGCCGCGGCGCCGAGCACGACGAAGTCTACCGAAAGGAGCTGGTGGAGCTTTTGAGACTGGCGAGGACCAACGTCGACAAGTTCTGGCTTCGGGCCCGTCCTCGCCAGCAGGGGACCGCCCCAGCCGCCGAGGACGATCGTCGCTCGGAGCTGGGCATCCTCCGCCACATTCTCTCGGGCATTCCCGCCGAGACCGGCAAGCCCGCCCCGCGCCTGCGGGGGGTGCTCGAGACGTCGCCGGCCGGCGCCCACGAGTATGCCCGCGTCGTCTATGACCCGATGTTCGCCGGGTTCGGGCTGGTGGATACCTTCAAGCGAACGGGCCGCGTCTGGCGGCTCGACCTGGCCGCGCCCCTGCTCGAGGCCGCCCACGCCTCGCGCACGCAGTTCAACCCGGGCCACGTCGTGAAGCTCGGCCCGGAAGCCGACTGACGGCCCGAAACCGCCTACTCCCCCGGGCGGCTGGCCAGCCTCCGGAGTTGGTCGAGCGCGCGAAGCGTCTGCGACGGCGCCCCGATCCGCTCCAGCGTCGAGAGCACCTGCCCATCCCGATGCGAGCCGTCGCCGGACAGGGCCCGCACCAGCGGACGGATCGCGCGGCTGTCACGCGAGCGGGCGAGAGCCTGCACCGCGCTGGCCACCACCCGCGGCTCTCGATCGTTGAGCAGCTCGAGCAACAGCGCCGAGAGCGTCTCGAGATGGCCGACCGAGGAGTCGAGCGCGGCTCGGGCTGCGTCGAAGGCGCCGGCCCCGGCGGCCACGATCAGAGGCGAAACGCTGATCTTGAAGACCTCGCCAGCGGCGAAGGCGGCCGCCGAGCGAGATCCGGGGTCAGGGGATCGGCCCATCCGGCAGAGGGAGTCCACGACTTCGAAGCGCCTGCGTTTCCAGAGCGCTACGGAGGCGTTGGCCTTGACCCGGGCGGCGGGGTCCTCGACCAGCCGTGCGATCGTCCCGACGTACCGGTCGCCGCCGGCCTGGTCGAGCGCCTCGACCGTGTTGGCGCGCACGCGAGGATCGGAGTGTTCCAGGAATCGAACGATCCGCGCCAAATCGGGGAAAGCTCCGATGCGGACTACCGCCTTGATCGCCGTGGCGAGCAGTCGATCGTTGCCGGCGGTCTCCAGAAGCCGCTCGAGCATCAGGGCCACGCGCTCGTCGCCACGGCCGATGCGACCCAGCACCATCACGGCCCGCAGCAGCAGGTCCTGGTCCTTCTCGCTCAGCAGCGCCACGAGCGCTTCCAACGCTTCGGGGCCGGGCCGCGCTTCGACGCTCTTGAAGGCGACCTCGCGCTCGGCGGACTGCTCCGAGCGCATCTTGCGGAGGATGTCGTCCAGCTCGCGAATGCGAACCAGCTCGTAACAGGCGACCATCTCCTGCTTGCCGCGAAGCGTTCGTTCCGCGAGCCGCTCCACGATCGCTACCGAGCCCACCTGGTCCAACGTGGACCGACTTAGCACGACGCCCGTGTGGCGGGACTCCTTCGACAACTCTTGCAGGCGCGACGCCACGTTCACGGGGTCGCCGATGACCGTGTAGTCCTTGCGGTGCTCCGAGCCTACGCTACCGGTTATGACGTCGCCGGAGTTGATACCCACGCCGATGCGAATCGCCTCGCGGCCGTAGAACGCGCGGTCGCGGTTGAAGCGGCCGATGCGCTCCTGCATTTCGGCGGCGCAGAAGACGGCGCGCATCGCGTCGTCGCCCGTCTCTTCGGGATAGAACACCACGAGCAGCGCGTCCCCGATGAACTTGTCGACGACGCCGCCGTGCAGCTCGATCACCTCCACCATCGCGGAGAAGACCTCGTTGAGCAGCTCGACGATCTCGTGGGTGTGGCGGCTCTCCGAGAGCGTGGTGAAGTTGCGGATGTCCATGAAGAGGATCGTGACTTTTTCGAGCCCCTCGTCGCGTTCGTGGCCGGCGGTGCCGCGCAGCTCGATGTCGTCCCAGGCTGTCTTGGAGATGTACCGCTTCAGCAGCTCCCTCTTCTCGAGGTCCTCCGCCATGCTGTTGACGGCCTGCGAGAGCAGCCCCAGCTCGTCACCGGAGGCAACTGGCACGCGCTGGGCGAAGTCCCCCCCCGCGATGCGGTCGATCTGGCGAGCCATGCGGTGAAGGTGATCGATCGGCCCGCGAGTGGCGAGATAGGCCAGCAGGATGCCCAACGCGATGAACAGCCCGAGCGCGGCCAGCACCCATCGCGTGACCGACCGGACACGCCGCCGCATTCCATCGAGCGACAACCCGACCCGGCAAGCTCCGTAGACGCGCCGGAAGCCGTCCACTTCGGTGAGCGTCATCTTCGAGGAGACATCCATCACTTCCTCCCCGGACAGTGTGGAGAAAAGATCGATCCGGTTCTGCGCTTCGTCTCGGAAGATGTTTCCGGTCAAAATGGAGTCGTGCTCCGGCTTCAAGGCCTCGGTACCCCAGGCGTAGAGGCGGTTTCCGGCCAGGTCGACGATCGAGAGGTAACGCAGGTCCGCTTCTCCGATGGTCTCGTCGGGGCGAGGCCGCACGGAGTCGCCGATCTCGCCGATCAGCGAAACGTCGTCGCGCAGCAGGCAGACCAGGCACGTGGTGGCCAGGGTGTCCGCGATCTTGACGCCGCGCTGCCTCAGGTGGGCCAGGCCGCGCGCGCGTTCTCGGGTCAAGACCGACGCGGCGACCACGCTCAGGATCCCGACCACGAGGAGCGAGATCAGGAGCATCGCCTTCGCGCGGATGCTCATCCCGCGCAGGGCTCGGACTCGACCGTTCATCGTTGCAGCCCCGCGTCGCGCCTCACCTGTCGCACGCCGTCGTAGGTCCGATCCGACACGGGGCCGAAGCCGGTGAACTCGCAGCCGCGCGCCAGGCCCGCCACGATGCGGCGCCCCGGCTTCGTCTGTCCCATTTCCAGCAGGGCCGTCGTCACGGCGTCGCGCAGCTCGGCCGGCACATCCTTCTGCGCGACGATCAGTCCGTTGGGGATCTCGCCGGTGACGGCGAGGACCTTCGCGCCCCCGGCGTGGATCTTCCCTTTCAGACGCTCCAGCACGGGCTCCTCGACGGCTGCGGCGTCGGCCAGGCCGCGCAGCACGGACATCAACGCACCCTCGTGACTGCCGCTGTACTCCACGCGCGAGAACCACTGTCCCGGTTCTTTCCCCCTGCTCCTGAAAAAGGCCATCGGATAGGCGTACCCCGAGGTGGAGCTGTGGTCCGCGAGCGCCAGTCGTTTTCCCTTCAAGGCATCTATCGAGTCGATTGCTGAATCGGACCCGACCACGAGCAGGCCGCGATAGCTGGAGTGTCCGCCCTGGAGCTGCTGGACCAGCGGGACGCAGCCGGTCGCGGGCCGCAGCTCGACGTAGGTTTGTGGCGAAAGCCACGCGAACTCGCAGCGACGCTCCTCCACGGCCACCACCATGTCGCGGTACGAACGGCAATAGAGAAGATCGAAGCCGCGCCCGACGCGCCACTCGAGGTAGCGCAGCACGGGCCCGACCTCGCGGTTGGTCTGCAGGACGTTGGCCGAAAGAGACGCCAGTTTCAGCGGCTGCCCCTTGGGCCGCGCGGCCGGCCCGTCGACCAGCGGGCCCGCGAGCGGACGTGGGCCCTCGGGCGACGGACCGCAGCAGCCCTGGGCGCAAAGCAGCGCTGCCAGCGCGAGCCACAACCGCGTGCTTCGGACCATCGCAAGGCCGACTGGCGCCGAAGGGCCGGCTCCCGGGCGTTCCACCACCGCTGTCACAAGGAGCTCTGAAGGTCCATGAACCACTTGCCGCCCGTTTTCTTCCAGTACCAGATCGTGTCGACGTTCTTCACGTCTTCCTTGCCCCCGCGGAGCTGCTCGCTGTTCAATTGCTTCATCGTCGTGCGAGTCAGGACCCGGGCCCGGTCGCCCGCGCTCGAGATCTCCAACCGCAGGATCTCGAAGTGACGGATGTCGAGGAACTCGGGCTTCGTGAGGAACTTCTCCTCGATGAGCTGCGGGATCTTCTTCTTCTTGCGATCCTCCTCGGTGTGGAAGCCCGAGGCGTGGTCGAAGTCCTTGAACTGGACGTCTTCCAGGAACCGCTTCGTCGCGTCGAACACGTGCTGGCGGTCCGGCGAGAACTCGAACGCGAACTCTCCCAGGCGAATGCCGTAGCCGGTGCTGCCTGCGTAGACCAAGAGCGCAACCGCGACCACCGCGAACACCCAGAACTTTTTCAACTGGCCCTCCGGCCTCTGGAGCGCATCATCCCTCCTGCATCCACAGGATACCCATCGCGCCCACCAGAAGCACGCCGATGAACGCAAGCAGGATGCCCGCGTCCTGGAAGCAATCCGACCAGGCGGGCTCCCGCGCGAAGTCGGCCACCTTCTCGTAGAGCTCGTGGGTCCATCTCAAGGGATTCAAACGCTCGATCCACTCCACAACTCCGTGCGATGACCCCTCCGGCAGGATCATCTTCGTGAAGATGATCTGCGGGATCAACGCCACGGGCGCCAGCGCCATCGCCTGATCGGAGCTGCTCACCACGGCCGAGATGCACAGCCCCACCACGGTCCCCGTCATCGCCCCCGCCAGCAGCGTCAGGAACAGCATCAGCTTGACGCCCGGCAGTCCTACCCACTGGACCACCATCCACAGCAGGATCGCGCACTGCAAGGCGTTCAACCCGCATAGCACCTGCGCCTTCGATATCACGTAGGCCGGGATCTCCAGGTTCACCATCCGTTCGCGCGCGTAGAGCGGCCGCTCCTTCACGATCTCCCGGCAGGCGTTCATGCAGCCCACGAAGACCGCTGCCAGGCACAGACAGAAGTAGAGCTTCGAGTCCGGCGTCGCCTCCCGCCAGGACAGGCATATCAGTCCGCCGATGAGTGGCACCTGCGCCATCAGCAACAGCGTCGTGCCCAGGTCGCCCAGCATCACGGCGATGTAGCGATCGGTCAGCACTTCCGCCTGGCGCCAGTTGACGAAACCGCTCACTTCTTACCCTCGCGGGCCATCTCGCGCTCCAGCTCCGCCAGCAGCTCGTCGGCCGTCTTGCCGCTCATCGAAGACGCCGCGGCACGCGCCGCCGGCGCCGCCGGACGGACGGCAGGCGCGAGGTCGGGCGGCGGGCTCGTCTGGTACTGCCTCGCCCAGTACTCGGCCCCTTTTCCCGTCAGCTTCGAATAGATGTCCGAGAACTGCTCCACCCCGAAGAACCGGAGCGCCTGCCGGGGCTGTCCGACGAAGGTCACCCGGCCGTCGCAGAGCAGCAGCACGCGGTCCACGAGGTCCAGGTTCTCGGTCACGTGCGTCGTCACGAGTACCGTGCGTCCCTCGCGCGCCAGCCGCCGGAACAACTCCATCATCTTTTCCTCGAGCGCTGGGTCGAGCCCGGAAGTGGGCTCGTCCAGGAAGAGCACCGAGGGGCTGGTCATCAGCTCCACGCCGAGGTTGACGCGCTTCCGCTGGCCGCCGGAGAGGCGCCGCACCTTCACGTGCTGGCGCTCGCTCAACTCGACCTGACCGAGCACCTGCGCGACCCGGCTGCGCACCGCTTCTGCCTCCATCCCCTCCGCCATGCGCAGCCGGCCCGTGTATTCCAGCACGTCGAAAGGCGTCAAGGCGTCGTGCAGGATGTCGTCCTGCGGGACGTATCCGATCTGACGCCGGTACCTCTCGAAACTGGAGTAGAGATCGTCGGCCCCGTAAAGCACCTGCCCGCCGTCGGGCGCGCCGGAGCCGTTCAGCGTCTTGAAGAGCGTCGACTTGCCCGCGCCGCTGGGCCCCAGGATGGCGAGCACCTCGCCCGGGTGGGCGCGAAACGACACCGACGAGAGCAGCGCCTTGAAGCCTGCCTTCACCGTGACGTTTCGAGCCTCCAGCGGGATTTGCATGGGAGGTGTCCGGAGTCCGGTGTCAGCTGTCAGGAAGAGAACTGGCCGTGGCACCCGGGGTTCAGCCCTTCCAGTCTACAGCCTCGGCCGGCCGCCCGACACCCGACACCGGACTCCCGGCACCGGCCGATCACGGCCCGCCCGCGGGCGCCTTCTCGT
>JACQFU010000322.1 GCA_016199905.1 Candidatus Wallbacteria bacterium | reverse complement strand
GAGTCCGATGAAATCCTGCATGACTGGACCTCGCCCCCTGTCTCCCCGCCTCGCGCCCGGACACCCGCCGGGGGCCCATCAGGGTACCTGATCGCGCCTGCGAACGCAAGTTTCAGGCCAAGCGAGCTGCGTCAGATCCTCACGCCGAGCAGCCAGATGAGGATGGCCTTCTCGATGTGGAGGCGGTTCTCGGCCTGATCGAAAATCACCGAGTTGGGGTGATCGATCGCGTCGCGCGCGATCTCGTAGCCGGGGTGGCACGGCATGCAGTGCATGACGCGGGCAGAGGGCGCGTTACGCGCCAGCAGAGCAGCGTTGAGCTGATACGGAATGAAGGCGGCCTTGCGGCGTTCGTACTCGTCGCTGAACTCGGGTTTGACGCGCCCGGCCTCGAAGAACTCCATGTTCATCCAGGTGTCGGTGTGTACGTAGTCGGCGCCTCGCACGGCCTCGTCAGGGTCGTTGGTGATCCGGATGCGCTCGGACTTCTCGGCCTCCCGATCCAGCTCGGGGTCGACGCTGGCCGGATCGGTTTCGGGGGCGCCCAGGACCAGCTCGAGGCCGAGCTTGGCGCAGGCCAGTTTCAACGTGTTGGAGACGTTGTTTTGCGGCCCCAGCCAGGCCACCTTTCCTATCTTGTCGAGTCCGCCCGAGTGCTCGATCATCGTCAAGACGTCGCCCAAGGTCTGGGCCGGGTGGTACTTCTCGCTGCAGCCGTCGATCACCGGGATCTGGTTGTAGGAGGCTGCTGTCAGCACGTCGGCGGAACGCAACGCGCGCATCATCAGGACGTGTCCGAACCGCATCAGCGCCCGGATCTCGTCTCGGTAGTCGGTCAGCAAGAACTGGGTGCTGCGCGAGTCGAGGAAGACAGAGTGTCCGCCCAGCTCGGTCATCGCGACCTCGAAGCTGACGCGCGTGCGCGTGGAGGTCTTCTGGAAGAGCATCACCAGCGTCTTCGCGGGCAGCAGGTTGGTGAGGTGGCCGGCCCTGCGGCGCGATTTCAGCTCCCGGGCGATATCGAGGATGGCGATCAGGTCCTCGCGGCTTTGCTCCTTGAGCGAGATGAGGTGGCGCATTTTCAGATGAGCCCCCTCTTTCGCATCAGCGCAGCGATCTCGTCGCGCGCCGGGGCCGACAGCTCGTAGGTGACGCGGGTGGACGGCCGATCGATGCGGATGAACCGCGCCAGGTCGATGGGCGTGGCGACAATGACGCCCTCGCAGGGAATGCGAGCGATGGTCTGCTCCAGGTCCCTCATCTGCTCCTCGCCGTAGGCGAGGGCCGGCAGGACGTCGGTCACGTGCGGGTACTTTTCGTAGGCGGCCTTGAATCCGCCGACCGCGTAGGGGCGAGGGTCGACGATCGCCGCGGCGCCGTTGCGACGCGCGGCCACCACGCCGGCGCCCAGCTTCATCTCACCGTGCGTCAGCGTGGGCCCGTCCTCGATCACCAGGACCCGCTTGCCGCGGATGACGGACGGGTCGGCAACGCTGAGGATCGACTCGGCCTTGACGATGGCCGCGCGCGGGCTGGCGCGACGCGCGTTGCCCTCCACCGTGGCGACGTCCTCGGGCCTGGCCGAATCGACCTTGTTGATGACGACCGCGTCTGCCAGCCGCAGGTTCACTTCGCCGGGGTAGTAGCCGACCTCGTGGCCCGGCCGCAGCGGATCGGCCACGACGATCGTGAAGTCGGGGTGGTAGAAGGCCGTGTCGTTGTTGCCGCCGTCCCATACGACGACGTCGGCCTCCTTCTCGGCTTCGCGAAGGATTGCCTCGTAGTCGACGCCGGAGTAGATGACGCTGCCGGCCACGATGTGAGGCTCGTACTCCTCCATCTCCTCGATGGTGCACTGGTTGGAGCGCAGGTCCTCGATGGAGCTGTAGCGCTGCACCTTCTGGCGTTCCAGGTCGCCGTAGGGCATCGGGTGGCGCACCGCGACGACCCTCTTGCCGGCCCCCCGGAGAATCTCGACGACTCGGCGGGTCGTTTGACTCTTTCCGCAGCCGGTCCGCACCGCCAGGATCGCCACCACGGGCCGGGCGCTCTCGAACATCGTCTGGCGCGCGCCGAGCATCGAGAAGGTGGCCCCCGCGGCCAGGACGCGCGACGCCAGGTGCATCACCGTCGCGTACGACAGGTCGCTGTAGGACAGCACGCACTCGTCGATCTCGCGCTCGCGAATCAAGTCCTCGAGCCGGTCCTCCTCCACGATCGGAATCCCTTCGGGGTATGAGGGGCCAGCCAGGCTCGCCGGGTACTTGCGGCCTGAAATCCCGGGGATCTGCGTGGCCGTGAAAGCGACCACCTCGTGGGCGGGGTCGTGACGGTAGACCGCGTTGAAGTTCTGGAAGTCCCTTCCTGCCGCGCCGATAATGACGACTTTTCTTTTGTTCATGACCATCTTCGGGCCCTGTGTCGGTTTCGGCCCGGGGCATCAATTTGCCTCCCCGGCCCCCTTGGAGTCAAGCCGAGCAGGACCACGGCCCCTCCGGAAGCTGCTCCTGGAGCGCCCTTTCGCCATCACTGCAGCGAGTGACACACGTCACGGAGGCGGTTGCGCGGCCGGAGGATCCGCGTCCTCCTCATCCCTCCTGCCCATCAGGCTGCGGATCCGCGTCCGGACCCGGCCCCCTGCGCCGGGATCGTGCGCCACCCACGGCGCCAGCGAGCGCTCGTAGTCCGCCTCCATCTGGCCGCCGCCCGCCGGCTCCTCGGTATCGCCGGGCTCCTGGGGAGTCCCGTACGGACCGCGGGAAGCTTGGCGGGAGCCATCCATCTCTTCGGCCCCACCCGGCAACTCCAGCCACGGTCGCTGCGTCAGCTCGCCGGAGGGCTCGTCGGCCAAAGACGTGTAGCCACCATCGCCGTGAGTCGTGCAGATCTCGCTCGGAGCGCGGCTCTTCTCGAAAGCCATCTCCCAGGTCTCCTCGCAGCCGTCGCAGGGAAGCATTCCACTCTGGCCGCACACGCTCAGCATCTTCACCGAGACGGGCTGCGGGAACGGGTCCGGCGCGCGGCCCGCAAGGAACTCTTTGAGGAACGCCCCCACGATCGGCGCCGCGACGTGACCGCCCGTGGCGTTGCCACCCAGTCCCTTCCGATCGTCGTGGCCGACGTAGCACCCCGCGACGATGCGCGGCGTGAAGCCGATGAACCACGCGTCGACCAGACCGTTGGTCGTGCCCGTCTTGCCTGCCACGACGTGGCCCGGGACCAGCGCCGCCCGCCCCGTTCCTCGCTCCACGACTCCACGGAGCATTTGAGTCATGGTGAACGCCGTGACCTCGTCGATCGCGTCTCGCTGGTCCACTCCGCAGACCTGCAGGAGCTTCCCGTCGTAGTCCTCGACCTTCAGGATCGGCCGAGGAACGGCGCGCATTCCGCGGTTAGCGAACACGGAGTAGGCGTTCACCATCTCCATCAGCGTCACCTCGCTGGCGCCCAGGGCCAGGGCCAGCCCGTCGTGCAGGGGGGAGACGATCCCCAGACGCCGAGCCACTGCGACCGTATCGAGGATGCCGACCCGATCGAGCAGCTTCACCGCCACGGCGTTGTAAGAACGCGCCAGCGCTTCAGCCAGGGTAGTCGGCCCGTGGTACTGGTCGCCGAAGTTTCGCGGTTCCCAGAACTGCTCGTGAGTCGTGTCCGCGTAGCTCACCGGCTCGTCGTCGATGATGGTGTTCGGGTCGAGCCCGCCGAAGAGCGCCGAACAGTAGACGAACGGCTTGAACGAGGAGCCCGGCTGGCGGCGAGCCTGGATGGCACGGTTGAACTGGCTCACGGCGAAGTCACGCCCTCCCACCATCGCCAGGATGTCTCCGTTGACCGGATCGAGCGCCAGGAAAGCCCCCTGGAGAGTCGGGTCCCGGCTTCCGGAGCGTCCCCGGAAGACGGCGGCGTTCGCGAAGGCCCGCTCGGCGGCCTGTTGCACGCGCCAGTCGAGGCTTGTCGTCACGCGCAGTCCCCCGCCGAAGGCTGTCTTGAAACCGTAGGCGTCGACCAGGTTCTTCTTGATCTGCGCCAGAAAGTAGGGCGCCTTGTCCGACCCTTCGCGCCGCAGCGCCCCGCGCGCGAACGCAACCTGTTCTGCGGTCGCCTGCCGTGCCTGCTCGGGGCTGATGTAGCCCTGCTCCAGCATCTTCGCCAGCACCAGGCGTTGCCGGTCCCGCCAGGCCGTGCCCGGCGCGAACGGATTGAATCGATTCGGCGCCTTGACCATTCCGGCCAGCACGGCCGACTCCGCCAGCGTCAGCTCCGAGACTCGCTTGCCCAGGTACGTGCGCGCGGCCGCCCCGACTCCATAGATCCCCATCCCGAAGTAGATCTCGTTGAGGTACTGGCAGAGGATCTCGTCCTTGGAGAACAGTCGCTCCATCTTGAGCGCCAAGAGGAACTCCTTGAGCTTGCGGTCGAGGCTGCGCTCCGAGGTCAAGAAACGGTTCTTCACCAGTTGCTGGGTGATAGTGCTGCCGCCCTCGATCAGGTGGCCCGCCCGGGCATTCTTCCAGGCCGCCCGCAAGATGCCGCGCGGGTCCACGCCGTCGTGGGAGTAGAAGCGCTCGTCCTCGATGGAGACGAAGGCCAGGCGCGTCAAGAGCGGGATGTCGCTCAACGGCACCAGCTCGGGCCGGGCTTGCTCGTCGCGCAGCGTCGTCAGGAGATAGCCGTTACGGTCCAGGATGCGAGTCTCGAGCGAGGGCCGCCGCGCCAGCTCGACTTGCGTCGGCAGCGATCGTTCCAGGCGGTCCTTGCCGTGAATGGCGCAGAGCAGGTGCACGAATGCCAGCACCGCCATCGGCATGACGACGGACTGGACGAAGCTCTGGATGAATTGCCAGAGGAATTGGGCCATCGGGATGGAGAACTCCCCGCGGACAAGCGGCCGAAACCGCCCCGCGGAGAGGCCCTCAATCATGTAATGGCAACATGCATCCCCAAACGGCAACTCGGGTTCGGAAAGGCGAAAACCCGTCACTCGCAAGCGAGCTGTTCGCCGTCTGTGACGCCGTCCTTGAGGTAGTACCAGTCCTGGTCCTCGTCCCCTGCAGTCACGGCCGCGGGGACCAGCGCGCCAAGGGGATGGACGGACAACGCACGAGTCTTCGCGTCCTCGAAAACGGCCTCCTTCGGCACTCGCCATGCGGCCCGGAGCCGGGAGGTCTCGATGGTCGCCTTCACCGGAAGGTTCACTTTCAAGTGGCGGGCCTCGTCTTCGAAGGCGACGGTCACTTCGAAGTCCTTGGCGCCGGAGGCGTCGTTGGCATCGCGCGGCCGCGAGACGCGGCTCACCGTGAGGACCTTTCCCTTGCGAACGGTTCCGGGCTCGGCGCTGACGCGCAGCAGGGCGGCTTGCCCCTCCATGACGCGATCGATGGCGCGCTCGCCGACTCGCACCAGCGCCCGCGGACGGCCCATCCGCACGACGGACGCGAGCACCACGCCGCCCCAGACCGAGCTCCCCACCTCGTAGGGCTGATCGTTGAAGAAGCTGGTCTTGTGGACCAGAGTGCCGTCGATGGGCGCCAGGAGCCGGGCGCTCGCGAGAGCGCGTTGCTTCTGAGCGACCACCTCTTCCTTGGATTGGATCTCAAGCTTCTTCTTCTCCCGCTCCAGCGCCAGCACGGCCGTTTGTTCGGTCTTGTCCTTGGTCGCCAGCGCCACCTCGCGTTCCAGGGACCCGACGGCCAGCCGGAGCTTTTGGCGGTCCTGCACGGTGGCTCCTTCCCTCTCCTTGGCAAGCAGGTTCTGGTCCTTGGCGATCTCGAGCCGCTTGCGCGACGCGGCGTCGGAGGCCTCGCGCGCCTTGAGGCCGCTGGCGTAGCCGCGCTCCCGCAACGCGTCCTGGATGCCCGACTTGCGCTGCAGGTCGGCCAGCTCCGAGCCCGAAGAGTCGAGCTTCAGCTCCAGCTTCTCCACTTGCAGCGGGTCCGGCCCCTTTTCGGCCAGCGCGAGCAGCGCCCGGGCCGCCTCCAGGCGGGCCTGCTTCTGCCGCAGCACGTCGGCCAGCTCGGCGACCTTCACCGCGTCCTCGCGCTCCTGGCGCGACAGCTCGGCCTTCTTCTCGGCCACGGCGGTCCGGGCGGCCAGGTCGTCGCGCTGCGCCTGGAACGTCGACAGCGACGCCACGAGGTCGCCCTTCTTTACCTCCGTGCCCTGCTCGGCAAGCATCGCGATGATGGGCCCTTGCAGCTCCTGAGGCACGATGACGTCCTGCTCCACCTCCGCCGTGACCAGGCCGGGCGCCTCGACGACCAGCGTATAGTCCCCGCGGCGCGCCTCGACTGCCAGGCCCGGCCGCTTGCCCGGCCGAGCCGGCAACTTCCAGGCCGCGGCCGCCGCCGCGAGCGCGGCCGGAAACAGGAGCCAAAGGAGCCATCGTGTCACTTAGAAGAGGCCTCCTCGCCCAGCGTACCGCCCAGTACCTTCACGTACTGGTGGCCCGCCACTTTGTAGTCGATCAGCAGCGAGGTGTAGACCTCCCGCGCCTGGGTCAGCTTGTCCTGGGAGTCGCGCAGGTCCAGGCTGGAGAGGATTCCCTTCTGGAAGGCGTCGAGGCTGAAATCGTAGCTCTCGCGGGCCAGGTCGAGGCTCTCCTTGGCCGTCGTGATGCCGCGTTCCTTCAGCTCCAGCGCGCGCAGGATGTCGCGCTTTTCGCGCTCGACCGTCACCAGCTGCTGCTCCAGGCCGATGCGGGCGCTCTCCAGATCGTGCCTGAGACGCTCGAGGTCGTAGTCGGCGCCGCGCTTGCCGAACTGGAAGTTGTACGTGACGGCCCCGACGACCTCGGAGTCCGAGGGGCTGACGAGTTGGTTGTTCAGCACGAAGGCGGAGTTGCGAAAGCTCCGGTAGCTGGTGTCGAGACGGATGTCCGGCTTGGAGCGCTGCTCGGCGTCGCGCAGGTTGGCCCGCGCGACGTCGACCCGCAGCCTCGCCGCCCGCACCTCCCGGCGCTCCCGGCGAGCCGGCGCCGTGCTGACGTGGGAGAAATCGATCGGCTCCTCGAGCGTCAGGGGGCGGGTCATCTCGACTCCCATCAAGTCTCGCAGCTCGTCCATCGCGCTGGCCAGCGACTGCTGCTCGTTCAAGAGCGCGGTCTCGGCGTTGCCGCGGTTGACGCGCGTGTTCAAGACGTCGATCTTGCTCGAGGCGCCCAGCTTGAATTTCACCTCCGCGAAGGCCAGCGCGCGGCTCCAGCGCTCCACCGACTCCTCCAGCGTCCTGACGCGTTCCCGGCTGCGCAACGCCGCGAAGAACCTCTGAATCACGGCGAACTTGTAGTCCTCCAGTCCCTGCTCGTAGACGACTCGGGCAATCTCCCAACCGAGTCGCGCGCGGACCAGCTCCACGGCGCTGTGGACGAAGAGACCCTGGGAGAGGCTCAGGATCTCGGAGCGGCCGCCGGTGGAGTCTTCGGTCACCGTGGCATTGACGGCAGTCTGCGTGGCCAGCTTGTCGTTGACCTGGACGACGCTGCGGTCGGTCGTGTCGCGGGTCACGGTGACCTTCGGGGAGAAGTCCGCGCGAGCGGCCCCCAGCGTCGCGCGCTGGCGGCCCAGCTCGGCGGCCAGCTGACGGGCCGTGCGGCTCCGGGCGACGCCCGTCCCCAGGCAGCGCGCGAGCGTGTCTGCGGGAGCGGGCGCGGCGGCGACCAGACCCACGAGCATCGCGAAAGCCGCGAAGCCCGCGGTCCTCGACGGGCGCGGGCCGTACGGTTTCGCGCCGTCGGAGACGTTCCGGGGAGAGGCACAGACTGTCATCTTTGAACTCATCTCTCTACTCGTATCGGAGCGCGGCAATCGGGTCCATGCGCGCGGCCTGGCGCGCGGGGAAGAAGCCGAAGATCACGCCCACGGCGCAGCTGACGCCGACGGCCAGCGCGATGGAGAACGCGGTGATGTGCGTCTCCCAGCCCAGTGCCAGGTGCACCGATTGGGCGATGGCGAATCCGCCGAGAATGCCGAGCAGGCCGCCGGTGGCGCTGATGAGCGTCGCCTCGACCAGAAACTGCCCCATGATCTCCTGCTGGGTGGCCCCGACCGAGAGGCGGATGCCGATCTCTCGGGTGCGCTCCGTGACGCTGGCAAGCATGATGTTCATGAT
>JACQFU010000259.1 GCA_016199905.1 Candidatus Wallbacteria bacterium | reverse complement strand
CGGCGTGCGGGCCGGAGAGCCGATCGTCACGATCGGCAGCTATCAACTCAAGACCGAGACCGTCAAGTCCAGCATCGGCGCCGGCTGCTGCGACAAGGACTGAGCCATGCTGACCGCGGTCGTCGACTGGTCTCTCTCCAACCGCCTGGCAGTCGTGCTCGTCTGGTCGGCAATGGCGTTGGCCGGCTTCGTCTCGTTCCATCGACTGCCGATCGACGCGTTTCCGGACGTGACGCCGGTGCAGGTCCAGATCAACACCGTCGCGCCCGCCCTCTCGCCTCTGGAGATCGAACGCCAGCTCACGACCCGCATCGAGCAGGCCATCTCCGGACTGCCCGCGCTCGAAGAGGTCCGCTCGCTCTCCCGCTTTGGGCTCTCCCAGGTCACGGTCACCTTCGAGGATGGGACGGGAATCTACCTGGCGCGACAGGTCGTGAGCGAACGGCTGCAGCGCGTGGAGCTTCCGCCGGGCATCGTCCGTCCGCAGCTCGGGCCCGTCGCCACCGGACTGGGGGAGGTCTTCCACTATCTGGTCACCGGCAAGGATAAATCGCTCGCCGAGTTGCGCACCGTGCAGGACTGGGTCGTCGCTCCGCAGCTCCGCTCCGTGCGAGGCGTGGCCGAGGTGAACTCCTGGGGCGGCGAGGAGCGGCGGTTCCAGGTCGTGGTCGACCCGGCCGCGCTGGCCAGCCGCGAGCTGACGCTCGCCCGACTCGCGGAGGCGCTCGAGGGCAACAACGCCAGCGTGGGCGGAGGCACGATCGAGCAGGCCGGCGAATCGAGCCTCGTGCAGGGAGTGTCTCTCGTAACGCGGCGTGAGCAGCTCGAGAACGTCGTGGTGGCCGCCCGTGACGGCGTGCCCCTTCGCGTTCGCGACGTTGCCCGCGTCGTGGAGGGACACGAGATCCGTCGCGGCGCCGTGACCGCCGGCGGCAAGGGCGAGGCCGTCCTCGGACTCGGGTTCATGCTGATGGGCGAGAACAGCCACGAAGTGACCCGACTGCTGCGCCTGCGTCTGGAGGAAGTCCGCAAGAGCCTGCCTCGCGGCATCGAAGCGACTCCCGTATACGAGCGGACTGTTCTCATCGATCGAGTCCTCGAGACGGTGAAGACCAATCTTGCCGAAGGGGCGTTGTTGGTCGTGGCGATCCTCTTCGTCTTCCTTGGAAACCTGCGCGCCGGGCTGGTCGTGGCGGCCGCGATACCTCTCTCGCTGCTCTTCGCCTTCGGCGCGATGCTCAAGGCCGGGATCGCCGGCAGCTTGATGAGCCTCGGCGCCATCGACTTCGGTCTCGTCGTCGACAGCTCCGTCATCATGGTCGAAAACGCGGTCCGTCACCTCGCCGACGAGAAGGACGACCGGAGCAAGCTCGAGATCGTACGGGACGCGGCCGTCGAGGTCCGCGGCCCGACGATGTTCGGCGAGCTGATCATCATGATCGTCTACCTGCCGATTCTGGCGCTCGAGGGAATGGAGGGAAAGCTCTTCCGTCCGATGGCCCTGACGATAGTTTTTGCGCTGTCGGCCTCGCTTCTGCTGTCGCTCACGTTGATGCCGGTGCTGGCGAGTTTCGCGCTCCCTCGCCGCACGCAAGAGGGCGAGGGCCTGCTGCTCCGCGTGTCGAAGGCCGTTTACCGACCCCTGCTGGGGCTCGCCCTCGCCCGGCCCTGGCTTGCCGTCCTGAGCGCTCTCGCGGTCCTCTGCGGCGCCGGTTGGCTCGCGACGGGACTTGGCTCGGAGTTCGTCCCTCGACTCCGCGAGGGCTCCGTCGTCATCAACACGATCCGGCTCGCGGGCGTCAGCGTAGACGAGTCGGTCCGCTACGGGACCCGCATCGAACAGGCGCTCCTGGCCAGCTTCCCGGACGAGATCGAGCGCATCTGGACTCGCACCGGCAGCGCGGAGGTGGCCACCGATCCGATGGGGCTGGAGCTATCCGATGTCTTCATCACTCTTGCGCCCGTGTCGAGCTGGAAGCGAGCCCATACGCAGGACGAGCTGGTCGAGCGAATGCAAGAGACGCTCTCGACGATGCCGGCGATGAAGGCCGTCTTCACGCAGCCCATCGAGATGCGCGTCAACGAGATGGTCGCCGGCGTCAGAGCCGACGTGGCCGTGAAGCTGTTCGGCGACGATTTCGGCGTCCTCGCCGCAAAGGCCTCCACGATCCAGCGACTGCTCGAGGCGATCCCGGGCGTCGCCGATGCCTACACCGAACAACTCACCGGTCAGCCGGTGCTGCAGATCGACGTCGATCAGGACGCGAGCTCGCGTCACGGCATCGCGGCGCGGGAGATCCTCCTTGCCGTGGAGGCGCTCGGCGGCATCCCCGTCGGCGAGCTTCGCGAGGGTGACCGGCGATTTCCCATCGCCCTACGTCTGGACGATCGCTATCGGCTCGACCCGGACGCCGTCGGACGGATCCTGGTCACCGCCGCGAACGGAGCTCGGCTGCCTCTGGCCAGCCTGGCGAAGATCCGCAGCGGCGAAGGACCTTCAACCGTCAACCGGGAGTGGGGAAAGCGGCGCGTCACGGTCGGGGCCAACGTGCGCGGTCGCGACGTCGGCAGCTTCGTCGCCGAGGCGATGCGCGCCATCGAACGCGAGGTCGCGCTGCCCCCCGGCTACTTCATCCGCTTCGGCGGGCAGTTCGAGCACTTGCAGCAAGCTCGGCAGCGACTGATGGTGGTGGTGCCGGCCGCGCTGGCGTTGATCTTCACTCTGCTCTACTTCACCTACGGCCGATGGCAGGATGCCCTGCGAGTCTTCACCGGCGTTCCGTTCGCGGCCGCCGGCGGCATCGTCGCCCTTCTGGCTCGCGGCCTCCCCTTCAGCATCTCGGCCGCCGTCGGGTTCGTCGCGCTTTCGGGCGTCTCCGTGCTGGGCGACATGGTTCTGGTCTCGACCATCCGGCAACTCCTGGCCGCGGGGATGCGGGTGCGCGAGGCGGTCGAGGAAGCCGCGCTGCGCCGGTTGCGACCCGTCCTGATGACGGCGCTGGTCGCGAGCTTGGGCTTTCTTCCAATGGCCCTCAACACCGGGTTCGGCGCGGAAGTGCAGCGCCCGCTGGCCACGGTGGTGATAGGCGGTGTGGTCTCCTCGACCTTGCTGACGCTGCTCGTGTTGCCCGTTCTCTACACGATCTTCGGGGCGCCCGCCGGGCGGTCAAAAATAGTAACGCACTCCTGAATACACGTTGTCATTGCGATCGAGCTGACCGAAAAACGTCGTCTCCCGGGCGCCGCCGAACAGATTGGCGCCGAGGCGGACCGAGAACGAGTCGGATACCTTGTAGGACGCCTCCGGTTGCGCAAACCAATCGCCATCGGTTGGGCTGACAGTCAGGAAACCGGAGACGCGCCAGGTTTGGTAGTCGAAGAACTGCGTCAGACGCAGCGTCAAGACGGTGCGCCATTCGTCGGTCGCCAGCATCGCGGCCTCGGAGGCCCACGTGTCGCTGCGCAACGGAACGCTGGCTCTGATAGAGTTCGGAGAGTGCCGAGCGGCGTGAGTTCGAGGCCTGCCAGCGGTGCCGGGGGCAGACGCGAGGAGGACTTTTATGAGATGGAGATGGCGTGGTCTCGTCCGGCGGATCGTGTTGGGCTCCATGGTCTCGTGCAGCGCAAGTCCCTGGCCCGCGGGGGCAAGGGAGCACGCCACGATAAAGCACCTCAGCACCTTCCTGGCAGTCCAGGACGTGAGCCGATCCGCGAAGTTCTATAGGGCCGCGTTCGGCTGGAAGGTGCGCCTCGAGGTCCCGGTGCTCGTCGAGTTCGAGCTGCCCGATGGAAAGGGGCTGGGACTCTACCAGCGGGAGTCCTTTGCTTTGAACACGAAGCAAGCTCCCGTCGAAGTGAAGACCGGTAAGATCACGGGTACCGAGCTGTACTTCGGCGTGGACGATCTGGATGCGGCCATCGAGCGACTGAAGACCGCCGGGGCGCGCGTGCTCTCGGAGAAGGCCGCCAGGGATTGGGGAGACGTGGCTGCGTACTTCTCCGACCCGGACGGCAACGTACTCGTGGTCTCGCACCCGGCCAAGTGACGACGGCGGCGGCTCGCGCCGACCGGCTGGGCTTGGAGAATCGCCCCTGGCACTGGGGTCTCTGGTGCGAGAACCCGGGGTTCTTGCGGATCGGTCCTTCCAAGGATCGGACCGGCAAGAACTCGCTGTCCTTGCGGGCCAGCCGATCCGAAACTGGTGAAGGAAGACGGCAGATGGTGGGCCGTCGCCAACCAGTTCTCGCCTTTTCCCGCTGACGGAGCGATGTAGCGGCGACAGCCTCGTAAGGCCGTCGTAAGACGATTGCCCGTCGCGAGTCGCGCGCGAGGGATTGTCCTATCGATGGCACCGAGATGATTCCATAGCCGAAACCGCGATATGTGATATGGTTGACTGGGTTACCAACTATCGAAGGAATACGACGGAACGGATAAAGCGGGTGGTCCTCCATGGTCGAAGAGAATTCCATTGGTCGGTGGCGAGTACTCGACCCACTGTATATCGCTGTTGTCGCGGACCTGTTCGGCTCCGCCCCAACTCGGGGGGGGGGTAGGGGGGTACAGGCCCGATGAGAGCGACCCGCAAGGTCACGCCAGCGGCGGAGGGCGTCTTCGGGTTTGACGCCTCTTCTTGCGAGCTTCGCTGGCGCTTCCTCGAGTTCGGCGCGCGTGATGTGGAAGTGCTCCGCGAACTGCACGAATCACTGCATCCGCACTTTGAGCGGATCATCGATGCCTTCTACAATCACCTGCTGCGATTCGACGAGCTGAAGCCCTGGCTGGAAGTCCCGAGCGCAGTGGCCCGTCTGAAGAGCCTTCAATCTGCGTACTTCGAAGCTCTCACCGCCGGTGAGTACGGCCCACCCTACGCGACCGAACGGATACGAATCGGCATCGCGCACCAGCGCGTCGGGCTTGACATGCACTGGTATCTCTCCGCCTATTGCAAGTACCTGCTCGAGATCATCTCGACTCTCCAGGAAATGGGCGGAGAAATCGCTCCGGCGTCCGCCGCTCCAGCGTTTCAGGCCCTCCTGAAGGTCGTCTTCTTCGATATGGGCGTGGCGGTCGAGACCTACTTGCGCGCCGATCGCCAGGCCATCCTGGGTCTGAAGCACTTCGCAGAGAGCGTGGTCGAGAGCGTGCCGGACGGTCTATTGGTCGTGGATGGCGACCTGCGCGTGCGGGAGTCGAATCCCGCATTCTCGGCCTACTGCGGCGGATCCCGCGACAAGCTGGTGCGCCAGCAGCTCGTTGAGGTCGTGCCGGTGGATGGAATCCGCGAACTTGCCCTCGAGGTGCTGGCCACCGGACGAACCTCGCGGACGTTTCCGGCCGAGCTCACGGATGAAGCAGGCCACAAGCACTCCGTCGATATCACGTTGGCCCCGATCGAGTTGACCGAGGGGCAAGCCCAGCCCCATCGTGGCGTGCTTGTAGTGGTGAAGGACCTCACGGAGGAAGAGCGGCTCCGGTCCCAGGCGTTCGCCGCGGAGGCCCGTTTTTTTGAGGTCGTCGAAAACGCCAACGATGGGATCGTCACGATGGGCGAGGACGGACGGATCAGCTACTTCAATCGAGCCGCGGAGAAGCTCTTCGGCTATGGTCGGGGCGAGGTCATCGGCGAACCGGCTGGTATCCTGATCCCTCGGGAGCTTCGCGTTGCTCACGACGAGGGAGTCCGCCGCGCGATAGCGACGGGCGGGCTTTCGCAGACCGGGTTCCTTCGTCAGGTCGAGGGACTCCGCAAGGATGGCTCGGTAGTTCCGCTGGAGTGCACCATCAGTTCTTGCCGGGCCGAGGGCTCGTTGGTCTTCACGGCGATCCTGCGCGATCTCAGCGAACGCCAGCAACTTACAGCTCGCATGATGCAGATGGACAGGATGATCACCGCGGGCACGATGGCGGCCGGCGTGGGCCACGAGATCAACAACCCGCTCACGTTCGTCACGGGCAACATCGACTTTGCGCTCGAGTCGCTGACTCTTTACCGCGGAAAATTCGAACGGTTGTTCGCCGGCCTGCGTGAAACCCTCGGCGACGAGCAGGCTTCGCGCCTCTTTGCAGAGGCAGAACTGCCTGCGACCAGCGACCCCCTGGCGGATGCGAGGGAGATGCTCACGACCGCGCGCTACGGTTCCGAGCGCATCGGCAAAATCGTTCGCGACTTGAAGAGCCTGTCGCGATCGGAGACTCAGAAGCGTCAGCCCGTCGACCCGAGACGAGTTTTCGACGCGGCCGCCGGCATCGCATCCAACGAGGTCCGCCATCGCGCGAAGCTCGTGAAGGACTACCAGTCGACCCCGCTCGTCGACGTCAACGAGTCGCGCCTGGGGCAGGTTCTCCTCAACTTGATCGTCAACGCTGCCCAAGCCATACCCGAGGGAGCAGCCGAGCAGAACGAGATCCGGCTGCTGACTGCGATGCGAGACGGGCGAGTTGCCCTGGAAGTGCGGGACTCCGGCTCCGGCATTACCCAGGAGAATGTCGACCGCATCTTCGAACCGTTCTTCACGACGAAGCCCGTGGGCCAAGGCACAGGTCTGGGCCTCTCCATCTGCCGGCAGATCGTGGAGACCTTCGGGGGAGAGATCCAGGTCGAGAGTTCCGTGGGGCGTGGCTCGACATTTCGTGTTCTCTTGCCGCCCAGTGTGGGGGACCGCCCGGCGGCAGCCGCTGAAGCGATGCCAGCAAGTGCCCCGCTGCGCCGCGGCCGCATTCTGATCGTGGACGACGAGGGACCGATTGCCCAGCTCGCGTCGCGGGCGCTGCAGACCGAGCACGACGTGACCACGGTGGGCTATGCGCGGTCTGCCCTGACGTTACTCGACTCGGGCGAGCGATACGACATCATCTTCTGCGATCTGTTGATGCCTGAAATGACGGGGATGGAGCTTCACGCGCAGATTCTGGAACGATGGCCGGAGCAAGCCGGCCGGATGGTCTTCACGACAGGCGGAGCCTTTACTCCCCAAGCGCAGGCGTTTCTGGAGAGGGTGCCGAATCGCCGCATCGACAAACCTTTCACCGGCGACAGGCTGCGGGAACTGGCGGCAGAGCTGGTGAAGTGAGCGCAAGAGCTGCACCCGCCGCCGGGAACGGGGCTTCGGCATCACCTCACCCGGACAAAGCCTCGAGACGCTCCAGGAGGACTTCGCGGTCGGGGTCGTCGGGCGAGATTTTCTTCAAGCCCAGCTCGAGCGCGCGGCGCGCACCATCCAGGTCTCGCGGCAGAGCCCGGCTGAATGGCCAGAAGTGCGCCAGCTCGTCGGCGAGCGCCACATACCCCCACGCGCTACGAGGCCAGGCCGTGAGAATCGTTTCGAGCATCTTCCGCCCCTCTCGCAAGTGCCCCAAGGCCAGCATGTGGCTGGCAACGGCGCGACGACTCGAGACCTGACAGTTTTCGGAATCGTCGGGGAAGCGGCGAATCCGCTCGAGCCCGAACTCGATTCCCCATCCGGCCACCGGCTGGCCCTCGTACTGCAGCTCGAGAAGCAAGTCTTGGAAAGTGCCAATCCAGTTCGAGAAGAGCTGCAGGCCCGAGAAGACCTCTGTGACATCCTCGGTCGCCCGGATAGCGCCCGGAATTCTCGGTGTCGCGACGCGCCAGAGCTTCCACCAGGTATCCGCAGCGGCCTGGTCGCGCCCTTCGCGTATCAGCCGATAGCCATCCTGCATCTGGTCGTCCAGCATCTCCATCGAGGGGCGCTCCGGCAACAAGCGACGCCACAGCTCATGAGCCGCAATGCCAAAGAAGAGCTGAGCTCGGCGACGGCAGATGACCGGTTCGTTCTCTATCCAGTTGCCAGCGAGGCCGAAAGCCGACCAAGACCCGCTGGCCTGCGACACAAACAACTCGCGGCTGTAAGGGACGCCGAACGCCCGGAGCTGATCTCCAATGGAATCCAGCGACATGCCGGCCACTCGGGAGAAAGTCCAGCCCGTTTTCAGGTGCTCCCGGACGAGTTTCAGTACGCGCTCGTCGAAAGGCGCGTGCGCGTCCTCGGCAAGTCTGGCCGCGACGTGGGGATGCAGCGGAAAGGGGGCGTGCGGCGATCCGCTCAGGTAAGCTTCGACCTCCACCTGCGCCAGGGCGGGGGTGCAGGCTCGGCCGAGGAACCACTCGTCCAGCCCGGACTTCTGCCAGTAATTCTGCCGTTGCTGTCGCTTCTCGAGCGCAGGCGGAGAAGGAGCCAATCCCGTCGATGGCGGTGAGGACGCGAGGCCAGTCTCGAGACAGCACCGCTTGAACTTCTTGCCGCTTCCGCACGGGCAAGGATCGTTCCTGGCTACCGTGACTCCTCGCCGGATGGGTTGCCGAATCTCCTCATCGGCCTGTCGAGCCGCCTCGGGTTCGGAAGCAGAGGCGAGGTCCCGGATGACGCGGTGGATGGGGTGCTGTCTCTCGAGAAGGGCATCCTTCACCAGCCGGTAATGGCGGCGTAGCCGTTCTTCGTACTCGCCCGTGAGCACCAACTTCTCGAAGGCGTCGAGCATTGCCGACGCGTACACGCTCTGGTCGCCCATCGGCTCCAGGTAGGTTCGCTCCACTTCGCCGGCACCCATCGCGTCCGCCGCGAGCGCGTGCGAGATCGTGGCGACGTGCAGCTCGCCCGCCTGAGCCACCCCGGCCTGGCCCTCCGGGGCGTGCGCCGGCAGATGGGGCCCCTGCGGCTATGGATTCGGGCGCGCTGCAGCGCTAACGGAGGAGTGGTCAACGTTGCTCGGATCGGCCGTGAGTAACCCGTGCGAGGGCCAGAGAGGCCAGGACGAGCGCCAAGCCGACCGCGAGGCCCCCCTCCCAAGGGGGCCGGTAACGCATCTCCAGAAACCGTGTTCCAGACGGCACGTGAACCTGGAGACGGCCCCAGTCGTCGACCTGGGCGACCAGAGGCCGCCCGTCGCCCCAGACGGACATCCACGGTCTCTTCAGCACGTTGAGCACCACCACCGCGAGGCCGGAAAGCGACGACAAGTCGACCGTTGCCCCGTCGCACCGGAACTCGACAGGCAAGCCGACCAGGGGTCGATTCGCGGCGAAAGCCAGCGGTGAAGGCTCCGGCAGCTCCCAGACCGTCACCAGCGGAAGGCGCGCGAGCGGGCGGGCTCTGCGACGAATCCAGCCGAGCAGCGGAAAGGAGGTGCCCCGGACCACACCGTGTCCGAGCACCGCTCCTACAGCCGGCTCGGAGTCCGGATTCAGCGGCCCGAGCTCCGCATCTTCCAGCGCCCAGCGCACTCCGTAGGCCTTCATCGCCGCCACGGGATCGGCGTCGATGCGGCGCTGCGCGAAGATGTTCTCGGCCGTGCCCGGGACGAGCGAGCAGTAGCCGTCGATGGAGAGCAGGCCGTATGCGGAGGGGAGATTGTGCTTGAGAGTCCAGCAGAGACCGGGGCCTTCGCTGTCCCGGTTCGCCATCGGAAGCAGTCGGTGCGTGGCATCGAGCAGCGCCTTGCCGCCGGCCGCGGTCACCAGAGGGTCCATCGTCGGGTAGGGCCGGAAACCGTAGTGCGTGAACGACGATCGGGCGATGGACGCGTGGTACAGCATCAGCAGTCCCACGGTCGCGAAGACAGCCTGTTCCCATCGACCGGCACGAGAGGCGGTCCCCATCGCTCGCTGCAGAGCAAGGCCCCCCCCGGTCGCCAGGAACAAGGTGGCGAACGGCAGAAGACGAAATGGCTCCCGGAAGCTGGAGAAGCCCGGCAGGACGGCCAGCAGGTTCCAGACGACTCCCGTCTTGCCCATGCCGATCAGCAAAGCGGCCGCGCCCACGAGAAGCCAGACGTTGCGGGCCGCCAGACGCTTGCGCCATCGCGGATCGAGCAGGGCCCCGCACAGGGCCGCGACGGCCGCCAAGCCGGCACCCGTGAGTACCGTGCCGGAGAAGTAGAACTGTCCCCGTACCTGCGCGTGGAGCCGACTGTCGTCGTAGGGGTCCAGCGACCCGACGAGCGGAGACGGCAACAACATCGCGCCCAGCTTGCGGGCCAGCCCGCTGCCCGTGCCGCCCTCTTCCCAGTGGACCCGGCTCGCGGACTGCAGCTGAGGGACGAGCAAGGGCGACCCCAATCCGACGCCCAGCGTCAGGGTCGCCAGTACCCGCACGAGGCGGCCGCTGGGCAGCTCCCCGGCGGCCGCCTGCAGTGCAGCAGCGAACACGAAGCAGAGCAACGAGTAGACCCAAAGCTGAGGATGACCGGAGAGAATATCTAGCCCGATCGCGATCCCGGTCGAGAGCAACCATCTCCAGGAGTCGCCCTGGGTCCGCAGCCTGGCGGCAGCGAGCGCCAGCCAGGGTGCCCAGACGGCCACAGGCAACAGCAAGAAGTGGCAGCGTCCCCCGATGAGAAGCGCGCCGCTGAGGACGAACGACAGTCCCAGAGCCGCGGCCATCGGCGGACGTAGGCCCGCCGTGCGGCCAAACCGAAACGTGATCATGTAGCCCACGAGCAGGTGCAGCCACGCGAATACGTCCAGCGCTCTCCGCTCGTCGCCAAGCACCCGGCTCGCGATCCAGCAGCTCAGAAAGGTCGGCGGATAGGCAAGGCCGTAGAGACCTATTTCGGTTGTCGGCGCCCCAAGGAGTTGGCCCGGGCTCCACGTGGGAAACCGACCGGCCCCGAGGCCGTGGTAGGCCTCCAGGATGACCGGAAGGGCCTCGACCAGCGAGTCGTCCTGCGCGAAGTAGTAGCGCTCGAGTCGCTCCACGCCGGCCAAGGAGATCGACACGACGAGCAGGCCCGCCGCGCACCACGGCCAAGCGCGTCCGGGGCCCGTGGGGGCCGTCTCGGGTGCCAGGCCGAGAGCGCGGCTACAGACCTTGGCAAGGCGCTTCCGACGCAGGACCAGGCGACGGGTTAGGGCGGACAGAAGGAGCAACGATGCCCACAAGAGGGGAAGCGTGAACATGCTCCCGGTTGCGGAGGATGCGCCTCGCCGGGACGTGGCCAGCTGCAGCTCGAGCTCGACGAGACCGTTGGCCGCGAGTCGGCCTTTCAGAGGGGGATGTCCGGGCGTCCACTCCAGCAGACTTCCAAAGGTCGTCAGCCACAGTCCTCGGATGGCGGCCACCTGTCCGGCTGGAAGACTCAAGACGACTCTGCCGCCAGTCAAACTCTGGGCCGATTCCCAGACGCCCGGCGTGCGCGTCCGCTCGAGCGGCAAAGTGCCGCCGTCCGCACCCACGTAGCGGACCTGTGCAGCGCGAAGGGCGGCTTCGTCAAGGCCCGCGACTCTCAAGGCCACGCCACTCGACGGCGTCCGAGCGAATACGAGGGCGACGAGTTGACAGGCCAAGAGTACGCCAGCGACGCCCACTGCGGCCGGTACGTCTCGCTTGAGTAGCCTCGTCACGAGTCGCCGCCCCCGTTCGCGCGGCGCGGGATCGCAAAGCGAGCGCCTAACAGGACTGCGGCCGCCGCTGCTCGGGAGGGTCGTTTGGGTCAGTCGAATGTCCGGATCCGGCAAGGCGACATCTTATCCGATGACCGGCGCCCGGTCGCCAGGCCGTGGACGGCTTCCGAGAGACTGCAACTGAAGTAGAATCGCCAATCATTGTCCCGTGGAGGCCCGTCTTCGCAGTTTCGCGGAGCCCTCGTGAATCAACCGAGTTTGGCGTCACAAGAACAACCCGCTCGACGGTCCAGGGAGCTCGGGGCGCGCCCGTTGCTGACCTTCTGGCTTCACCGGTGTCGCGATCCGCAAGAGGACCGCGTTCGCTGGACGGCGGAGCTCGTGGCTTTCACGGCTTTGGCGAGAGTGCTGGCGTTCCTGGGCACTCGCGTTCAGCTCTTCGAGCGCGATCCGAAGGGCGTCCGCCCTTGAACATCCTCGTGGTGGCGCCCTGCTTTCCAAGTCCCGTCGCCGTCATTTCCACGCTCCGGACGGGCCGTCTGTTGCGATACCTGGCGCGGCGTCACTCCGTCACGCTTGTCGCGCCTCCCTCGGAGGAGCATCACGGGCGTTACGCGGAGGAACTGCAGCGGCTGGGAATCGAGGTGGAGCCGGTATTGCCGATGCCGGCGCGATCGCTGTGGCGAACGGCGATGCGTCTGACTCGGCTCGATCGGCCCAACGTGGTCAGCTATTTCCTCGAAGGTTCCTTGGGAACGGCGCTCGCCTCCGCGATGGCGCATCGCAAGTTCGACGTGGTTCAGCTCGAGCATGCCTATCTCATGCCGCTCCTCGACCTGACGGGCCAGGCCCCCGTCGCGATTCGAATGCCCGATTCGCTCAGCCTGAGCTACGAGGTGGAGGCGATGACGGAGGGGCGCCCGCTGCGCCGTCTTCGGTGGCGAGCGGAGTCTCTGCGAGCCAGGGAGTCGGAGCGCAGGTGGCTTCCCCGCGCCGCTTCGGTGGTCGTGGTGGGACCGGCCGACGAGGTGCACTTGAGGCGGCTGGTGCCGGAGGCCCGCCTCGAGCGGGTGCCTCTGGGCGTGGACCCCGACTACTACTCGCCTTCGCGCGAAGAGCCCGAGCCCGGCTGCTTGGTCTTCCACGGAACGATGAGCTACGGCCCGAACCACGATGCGATGGTCCACTTCCTGCGCGAGCTCTTCCCGGTAATCCGCGCTCGGCGTCCGACGGTTCGCCTGGTGATCGCGGGACGCTCGCCTCGACCGGAGCTCGAGGTCCTCGCCAGGCAGTATCCATCGGTGACCCTGACGGGTTCGGTCGCCGACCTTCGTCCCGAGGTCGCCGCGGGCCGGATTCACATCGATCCCATTCGTTTCGGCAGCGGCATGAAGAACAAGATCCTCGAGGCGATGTCCTTGGAGAGGGCCGTCGTAGCCACTCCCGAGGCAATGTCCGGGCTCGATGAGCTCGTTGCCGGCCGTGAGTACTTGCTGGCAAGGAGCAATTCCGAGTTCGTCGAAGCCGTCGTGCAGCTCGTCGACGAGCCTGCCCGGGCCAGGGCCCTGGGACGGGCCGCGCGGCTGCGAGTGATGGACGGCTACTCCGACGACGCCTGCGCGCGCCGGTTCGAGGCGCTCTACGCGCGCCTGGCAGGCGGCCAGAGGGTCGGCCCGACCAGGATCTAGGCGGCTCTCGCGAGCGCTGCTCGGAACGCCGCCGCGTCCTGGTCGGTCAGGGCGCGAACCTCCAGCTCCAGAGACGGCGAATCACGAAGCCCGGCGAAAGCAGGAACGCGAGCGTCAGAGACCACGCGAGCGTCAGCCAAGCACCTTCGGCCCTGGCTACGCCGGCCTTGCGATACAGCCGCTCTCGGTAGACAAGCCGCCAGAGAGCCAGCTTCTGAGGGACGGGAAGGACACGGATCTGCATCAGGAAGTCCTCCCAGCCCACCTCCGGGCGGCCATCGCGCCGGCACTGCATCTGGGCTTCCAGCCACCGCCACCGCAGTTGAGACAGCGTGCCAACCCGGGCGGTCGTGGACGCGGAGTGCATCCGGCAATCTCCGATGAAGGCTTCGTGAGTCACGATCAGATGCTCCTGCTCCATCATCCGGATCCAGAGGTCGACATCCTCGGCAGTCGCCATGTCGGCGCGATAGTTTCCAAGCGCCAGGATGGTCGGCCGGTGCACGAGCGCCCCGGTCTGTATGAACCCGACGGGTTCGCCTCGGCTGGCCATCCCACGTAGGCGCTCTCGGGACAAAGGCAGGACCGTCGCGGCGCCGATTCGCTCGCCCGCCGCATTGATGTAGTGCGCTCGGCCGACGATCGCTCTTGCTTCAGGGTTTTCGGCCAGAACCGCGAGCTGGGTCTCGACGCTTCCCGGCAGCAGTCGATCGTCGGCATCGAGAAGCACCAACCAATCCGAGAGTGCGTTGGCAACCGCAGTTCGCCTGGCGGCGCCTACGCCCAGGTTCCGGGCATGCGAGCAAAGGCGCACGCGCGGATCACGACGCTGAAAGTCCCTCACGATGTCAGCGGAGTCGTCCGTCGAGCAGTCGTCGACGACGAGGACGTCGAAATTGGGATACGTCTGTTCCAGCGCGCTCTTCAGTGCGACCGGGAGATACCTCGCCCCGTTGTAGACCACGAGGCTGATGGTCACCCGAATCGGTTCTTTCGGATTAGGGGGACTCATGCCGGAAGAGAGTGTACCGAACGAAACGGCGCAGGCCCAGGGTGGCGAGGCGGGCGAGCGCCTCGACGCCGTGCTCGCG
>JACQFU010000258.1 GCA_016199905.1 Candidatus Wallbacteria bacterium | reverse complement strand
CGGTCAACGGAGAGGTCCGCAAGTTGCCCGCCGTGCCGCTGATCAAGGACAGCATCCTCTGGTTGCCGCTGAAGCCGTATGCCGAGTTGATGGGAAAGTCGGCGAAGGCCTTGAAGTTCACGAGAGGGGCCGCGAGGGCAGCGGTCCCGGCCGCAGCAGGTTCAGGCGCGCCCGAGACGGCGCCGCCCGGGCCGGCGGCCTCGCCCGCCGGCCCCAATCCTCGGAGCTCGCCCCGACCCACCGATTCCCGACCGCCAAACGGTCGCGAGGGCCAGACCCGACGGGCGGGGGCCGCCCGGTTGCCCCCGCTGCCGCGCGTCGGTCCCAGGGAACGCGCCGAGTTCGCAGCCACCCGTGTAGCGCTCTTCGCGCGGGCACCCGCCGAACCGCGCGGCTCCGATCCGAAAGCCGTCGGCACGGTCCGGGCGATGGCGGCTTACCTCGAGCAGAGCGGATTCCAGGTTCACGAGTTGCAAGCGATGCCAGGCTGGCCTGCGCCGGCAGCGGTCAATGCCCTTCGCCCGCACGTGGTGTTTTTCCTCGAGTGCTCTCCGCGCTCCGAAGGATTCTGGGTCTATCATCCCGCGGTGAGGGCCCCCGCCCGAGCGGCAGCGGCGCCAAGCCCGGAAGCCGGTTCCGAGGGACTGCTGGGGCCGACCACCGCGGAGGCCTCGCTCTCGCGCCAGATTGCCGAGCGCGCCGCCGACTACCTGGTTCGCTATACGGGCGTGCAGGGACGCTCGCAAGGCGACGCCAATCTTCTTCCCGTCGGAAGGGTGATGGCGGCGAGCGTTCTCGTCGACTTTCCGGCCAAGGCAGGGGCCGCCGGTTCGCTGGGCGAGACGGTCCTGGCGCGATCGCTCCACGACGCGCTGGTGGCTTCGCTGGGCGCGCGGGCCCAGCGCAGCCCCGCGGGGACGGAGCATCCGGCCGTGTTCGCGCCTTCCCATCCGGAGCCGGCGGCTCCAGCGAGTCCGGTGGTTTCCCAGGCGGCCGGGCCAGTTTCAGCGGAGCCGGATCCCGAGGCGGCCACCGGCCCATTCCCGCCTGGGGTGGCAGAAACGCGACCGGTGTCGGCACCGGCGACGGACCCGGAAGAGGACATCCCAGGCATCCGAACTCCCGCATCCGAGGGGCCCGAGGACGAGACGACGGACCAGGCGCCCATGTCCGAGCCTGAGGACTCGACGCCGGACGCGCCGCTCGACATTCCGGGCGGCGCAAGCGAGGGAACCTACACGCCGCTGGATCCGGGCGTGCCCTCGAGTCGGCGCGAACCCTCGCGCAAGCGCCCGGTTCAGGCCCCCTATCCCCGGCAGGGCGCGCCACCGCGATGAGAGCGCGCGGACAGTCGTCGAGCGCGAGCCGCTGGCTGTACCTGGCCTGCAGCGTAGCCGTGCTCGTGATTTCGTGGGCGGTACGTCCGGAGACGGCGCGCGCATGGCTGCAGGACCAGACGGAGGTGGTGAGGGGACTGTTCGGAGTCTCGGGCGGCCAGTCGCCGCCTGGGGATCGGGCCGCAGGCGCAACGGGCTCGACCACGGCCCCGGTGGCGATCGCGGAGGGCGGCCGCAAGCTCACGCTCTACCTGCCGTCGCACGCGTCGCCCGGCTTGCTGGAGCCGGTCGAGGCCAGCGCCGGAAGTGCCGAGACACCCAAGGAGCTGGCCGTGGAAGCCGTGAACCTGCTGCAGGCGTCGTCGGCAGAGACGGGCCACCGTCCGGCGCTGCCGCCGGGCACTCGTCTTGTGGCGATCTTCCTGGACAGCGGCAAGGCGATCGTCGACCTTTCGGCCGAGTTCCTTGCCACGGCTCCGGCCTCGGCAGCGGAGGCGCGCGTGACTCTCTACGCTCTGGTCAACACCTTGACCAGTCTCCCTTTCGCCGAGGAGGTGCGTTTTCTCGTGGGCGGCGAGGAGCGGACCAGCTACTTCGACTGCTTCGACCTGACGGTGGGCTACCGCTTCAACCCGGACATCGTGGCCCGCGCTCCCGGCATTGAAAGGAGCCATTGAACCCTTTGGGTCGATTGAGTGTTCTCGCCGCGCTCGCGGCGCTGGCCGCTGTCCCCGCGGCCGCGCGTGAAGGGGCCTTCCAGTCGCTGGAGGCGTTCTCTGCCCGGGCGACGACCCGCACGGTCCAGTTCGGCTTTCGGTCGCCCGCGTTCGGAGTGGCCCGGGTCGAGCTGGCGCTTCCTACGGGTGGCAAGCGTCCTCGGAAGGAGCAGACGACGCTGCAAGTGCGACCGGGCGTTACGACGCTCAAGGTGCCGGTGGAATGTCCCCCTGGGACCCTGGAGTACTCCATCGAGATCGACTTTCCGTCGTACCGGGCGGGCAGAACGCTCGGGCGGTTCGGCCGCGGCGAGGGTCAGTTCGTCAAGCCGACTCACCTGGCCATCAGCCCTCGTGGCGAGGCCTATGTGATCGACACGGGCAGCGACCGTCTTCAGGTGTTCGATCGGCGGCTGGCGTTCCTGTTTCAGTTCGGCTCGTTCAACCCGGGGCCGGCCTCGGCCGGGGCCGAGGTGGACCTCGGGCGGTTCGACGAGCCGTGGGACCTGGTCATCAACGGCTACCAGGAGATCTTCATAACCGATCAGAACAATCGGCGCGTGGTTCGCTACGACATGATGGGACGCGCGATCTCCGAGTTCGGCCGCGACGCGGGACTGGCGGTTCCCAAGGGCATCGCCACCGATATCGACCGGGAGCTCTACGTGTGCGACTCGGACAACGACCGGATCGTCGTTTTCGATCGCGACGGCCGCGTGAGGCGCAAGATCGGGGCCTATGGCTGGGGCGCCCAGCAGTTCAAGTCGCCGACGGACGTGGCCGTCGCCTCCGACCGGACGCTCTACGTCGCCGACTCCGGAAATCGGCGCGTGCAGGTGTTCGACCGCTTCGATCGGCCGCTCGAGATCCTCGACGGACCTTTCGAGTTGCCCGAGAACCTCTACATCGACACCGACGGCTTCCTCTACGTCGTCGACTCCAAAGCCAACAAGATCTTCCGTTATACGAGCGAGCGCGTTCTGGTGGCGACCTACCCCGGCCCCGGCGACGATTACGCGTTCGACACTCCGACCGACTGCGCGCGGGGGCCGGACGGGACTCTCTACGTCGTCGACAGCGGGCACGGGCGAGTCCTGCTTCTGGAAGAGGTCCGGGGCGCCTTTCGCCGGACCGGGAAGCTGGCCGTGGAAGCCGAAACACGGCGCTGACCTTACAGAACTGCCGGGGATCTGCCGAAACATGTACCGTGCAGATCATTGCTACACGTTTCGAGCGCCGCGCCCGGTTGTTGCGCTGGGCGCTGGCGGCGGCCCTCGTGTTTCCGGGATCGATGGTGCTGGAGGGATGCGCCGGGCGCGACAACGCTACCAAGCGCGATGCCGTGCAGTTGACGGCCGACCCCACCGACAAGGCCAAGCACTACAACGACCTCGGGTGGATCGCCGGCCACAACCAGAAACTCGATCTGGCCGTGAAGCACTTCCGCAAAGCGATCGAACTGTCTCCGACCTATGCCGACGCGCACCACGGACTGGGCCTGGCCTACGCGAAGTTGGGATACATCGACCAGGCCATCCCCGAGTTCAATCAGGCCATTCGGTACAAGCCCGACTTCGACGAGGCCTACTTCAATCTCGGAGTCGCCTACGCCCGCAAGGGCGATCTCGAGGTCGCGGAGGAGATGTTCCACACGGCTCTGCGAATCAACCCACAGCACGGCCCAACTCACCTCAGTCTGGCGGTGCTGTTCCGGCAGAAGAACTTGCCCGACAAGGCCAAGCACGAACTGATCACCTACCTGGAGATCAATCCGGAGGACACCATTGCGCGCGTGGGGCTGGCCGAGATGTACTTCAACCAGGGACTGTTCCGAAGCGCGGCCCCCGAGTACAAGCAGGTGCTCCGCACCGATCCGAAGAACGTCAAGGCGCTCTACAGGCTGGGGATGATCGCGCACAATCAGAATCGGTTTGCGGACGCGAAGAAGTACTACCGCCGGGTCCTTGCGGTCGACGGGAACCACGTCGACGCCCTGACGAACCTCGGGACCATCTACGCCACCGAAGGCGACTACTCGGCTGCGCTAAACGAGTTCGAGCGCGCCTTGGCGGTCGACTCCAACGCCACCTACGCGCAACAGCAGATCAATCAGCTTCGCAAGAAGATGCGCGGCATGGGCCGGCGCAAGGTGGCTCCGGCGGCCCCTGCGCCCGCGCCGGCGCCGATGGCCGCTCTGCGCGGACGCGACGACGATCCCTTCTCGACGCCGGGCGAGAACCCCGCCGAGCCGACGGCTTCCCTGCCCACGGCGCCCGACCAAGCCGGAGTGCCGCCGGTCGAGCCCGGGCAGGTGCTGCTCACTCCCGAGGGCCCGCAGGTGCCCGCGGCCACGACGATTCCCGCCCCGGTGGCCGAACCAGCCCCTGCCGCGGCGCCGACGCAGCCGGTCGAGGACCTGGACAGCTTCTAGAGGCCGCGGGCTAATGGCCCCGAGCCGTCATCCCTGCAGCAGCATCATGTCTTCGAGGCTGTTCTTGTACTGATCCCACCATTTCTGCCAGCCCGCGGCGTCCTCGCCAAAGTTGCTGCCGGTGAGGAACTGCAGGAGCTTGGCTGCTTCGCGGCGCAAGTAGGGCATGTCGTCGCCAAGGCGTCGGATCAGCGGCTCCACAGCGCGCAAATCCTTGAACTTTCCCAGCGCCCACATCGCCGACCATCGCACGGGATCGGCTGAGTCCTCGCAGGCCGCGAGCAGGACCTCCACGGCGTCCTTGTTTCCCAGCTTGCCGAGCGCGTCGGCCGCGACGCACCGGATGTCGGCACTCGAATCGTCCATCAACTCCAGTAGACGTCCGTAGGCGCCCGGGTCGGCCAGGTTTCCCAGGGCGACCACGACCTCTTTGCGCACGTCTTCGTCCGGGTCCCGGCTGGCGTAGAGAAGCGGTTCCAACGCCATCGGGTGGCCCAGCTTTCCCAGCTCGTCGGCGGCCGAGGCCCTCAGCAGCGGGTCTTGGTCGCCCAGGCCGATGCTGAGCAGCTCTACCCTGCTGATGTCCCGCAGCTTCTCCAGGGCGATCCGGGCGCTCCAGCGCACCTTTTCCTCGGCGTCGGCCTGGAGCTTCAGCAGCGCCTCGATGGCGCGCTTGTCGCCCAGCTTCCCGAGCGATTCGGCGCTGATCCAGCGGATGGTCCAGTCGGAGTCGTTGAGGGATTCGATGAACAGGTCGTAAGCGCGCGGATCGTTCAGCAACTCCAGCAACCGCAGGCCCTCTCGTCGAATGGTGCGGTCCGAGTCCTGGTTCACCAGAGCCACGACGGGGCCGACCATCCGCTCCTCAGGGAATCGTTGCAACGCCTTGATCGAGTACATCCTGAGCGTCCAGTCGGACTCCTTGAGGGACGCGAGCAGCGGGTCGATGGCTCGCGCGTCGCCGATGACGCCGAGGGCCTCTGCGGCGGCCGCGCGGATTTCCCAGCTCGACTCGCGCAGAGTCTCCAGCAACTCGTCGACGTCGGCGAGGCCACCGATTCGGCCCAGCGCCTGAACCGCCCTCTTGCGCACCTGCACGTCGGGATCGGCCAGCGCATCGCGCACGGCGGCCACGTTGCGCTGGCGCTCGAGCAAGTCGAGTTGCTTTCGCCTCGCAGCCGCATCGGGCTGGGCCTGGCCCCCTGGAGTCGTCGGGTTGTGGTCGCTCACGTTCTCCCGGCCTAGCCGCTCGCTGGCCACTTCGGCTAGACCGCGTTAAGTATATCAAATGGCTCCCGGCCTCGCGACGTCGTCTCCGCCCACCTCCGGGCGGCCCGGGCGCGAACTGCCGCCAGCCGGAGGTCCGTCTTGCCTCGACTGAACATGGGCACGATCGCACCGTTGCTGGTTGCGGCACTGTTTTGCTTGCCTGCGCCGGGACACGCCCAGTACCGCGGCGGATCCGATCCGGGGCTCTCGCGGTTTCGCGAGTCGACCGATCCGCGACGATTCGGCCCGCAGGTCATCTCTCCGGGGTCCCGGATCGGGCCTCGCGCGGACGGAACGCACGTTCGGGTGCTTCAGGGCCAGGGGACGCGCCCGCCACTGGACGCGACCGCTCCCGGCACATTGCCGGATCTGCCGCGAACGGCGGTGGGCGAGGTACAGGCCCAGCCTGCAGCCGAAGTGCTCCTTCCCAACGGATTCCGGGACCAGGGGCGAATTCTGGCTCCGACATCGCACCTTCAGCGCTTCCCCCCTCCCCCAAATCAGCCGTCGTTTCCCCCGCAATTCACCGTCAGCTTCCCGTCGCGACGGGATGGCTTCTACGCTCCGAACCTGATTCGCGATCAGGCGGGCAACTCGGCCCTTCGCACGCTCTCCAATCGGCTCGAGGAGCGGAACGCCTTCCAGAAGTAGAGTTTCGGCGCTCTTACACCGGGCGCGCCAGCTTGAGCTTCAGAAGCTGGGCAATGGCCTTGGCGGCCCACGGTGTGCCCTTGCGCTGCTCCGAGATCGTCGTGAAAGTCCGGATCGCGTCCTCCGCGCCGCCGGTGCGAGCTTGAGCCACTCCCAGATTGAAGAGATCCGAGTCCTGACCTTGGGCCCCTTCGACCAGCTCCGTAAAAGCCTCGGCGGCGAAGTCGAACCTGCCTGCTGAAAGATATCCCTCGGCCAGCTGTCGCTTCAGTGTGATGTTCTCCTGATCCTGCATGAACGCCTGTTCCAGCGCCTCCACGTCGACAGGAGGAGCCACCGCTGTCTGGGCCGGTTTCCTGAACTGGAGCTTTGCCGGAGGCGCCGGCGCGGCCGGTTGCTCCGGGACCTTTCTCGAGAGCTTCGCGAGGGCCGCCAGCGCGTCGGGCTTGGGCTGAGCCGGTAGCGCGGGCGGGGCGGTTTCCGGCTTCCCGAGCTTGGAGCGCAGCGAGAACCCGGCGGATGAAGCGACTCCAGTGGGCGCAGCTGCCGGGACAGGCTTCTCCGCGTCGTGGTCGAGGGCCGGAGAGGTCGCCTGTCCAAGGCGGGCAGCGTCGAGGCCGGCCTTGCCGAACTTGGCCATCAGTGAGGTCGGGCCTGACGTAGCTCCGGAAGCCGAAGCCGGGGGGGCGGCAGGCGGCTCCGGGCGAGGCTCGCCAGGGCGCGGAAGTACCAGCGGGGGCGCCTGTTCTCCCGCCCTGTCGCCAAGTCGGGACATCAGCGAACCGAGCGGGTTGGCGGCGTCGGCGCGAGGGCTCTCCGGGCCCCCCAGGCGGCCGAGGATGGAGCCTCCGGGTCGCGGAGGAGCTTCGCTCGATTCCTCGGCGGGTTTCCGTACGATGGGCGGCGGCATCGACTCTCCGGCGGCGCCCCCGGCTCCGAAGGAGAGCAGCGACTTCAATGCCTTGGTCGGAGATTCGGCTGCCGCAGCGGGCTGCGAATCTCCCTGACCGAAGGCGGCCAGGGGAGAGAGCGCCGAATCGGCAGCCGGTGGTTGCGACGTCGGCGGCGGTCCCAGAGAGAACGACAGCGGCTTGATGTCTGGAGCGGGCCTCGACTTGGCGCTTTCCGGGGCGCCGGCTTCGCCGGAGGAGAACGCCCCCAGACGGCCGAGCATTCCCGACGCCATCGGCGGAGCGCTCGATCCGTCCCGGACCGGAGTTCCCTCGGGCAGTTTCGGCGGGGGCGGCCGCAGTCCGCCGGCCCCGAAGGACGCCAGAAGGCCGCCCGCCCTTGGGCCGTCGGCCGGCGGCGGCGCCATGGGGGCGGCCGCGGACTGTGCCATGGCGCCGCTGTCGAAGGTGAGCAGCTTCTTGAGCAGCTCCCCTTCCGCCCCCGCAGCCGCCCCGGGCACGGGAGGTCTAGGCGGAGGGGGCGGGGCGGCGCCTGGCTTGCCGAACCGATCGAGCATCGTCTTGCCGCTTTCGGTGGAGGGGGGCGGGCCGGAGGCCATCGCGCGCTGACCGCTGATTCCAGCCTCTTCGACCCACTTGGCGTCGTCCCCGAAGAGAGATCCGACGGGGACCCCTTCGACCCTCGCAGTCGGCTTGGGCGGAGCTGGCATACCGATCGCCAGGATCGACGGCCCATCGTCCCGCGGAGCGCGATCGAGGATCTCCTTGAGGCGGGCAATTCGCTTTCCAAGGAGCCACAGATAGACGATCGTGCCGATCAGCGCGACCGACAAGAGGGTCAGGACGAACCAGCGATTCTGATCCATGGAATGCGCTCTCGATCGGGATTCAGGATATCACGGCGGGGCGTCCCTCCCCCCTCGATTCGTCCTGCTTGAACCGGCCGTGACAGCTGTAATACGGTGATGGCCCTATGTGGAGGAATCGGTCGCTCCTGGCGCTGACGTTAACGCTGGCGCTTGCGTGGAGGAGTCCGGGTTGGGCGAAAGCCGAAAGCCCCGGTGTCGCGGAGTACCGTGCCGCCCTGGCGGCTATCGCCTCCGGAACGACCGCAGAGGCCGTCGAGCGGTTCTCGCGTGTGCAGGGAATCCTGGAGCCGTGGGCGCGAGTCCGGGTTGCGAGGTCGAGCGCCCAGGCCGGCGATACCGCGAAGGCGGAGGCGCTGCTGCAGGGAAGGCCGATTCCGGCGGCGCTGAGGGGCGCCGAGCTGGAGACTCTGGCGATCTGCCGAGCGACCGAGCGCCGGCCGGCCGACGCGGCGCGGCTGCTGGAATCGGAGCTCACGGAGGCCCGGCTGGCTCCCGGCAGCGTGGCGCTGCGGCAGCGGCTGGCCGGTTACTGGTTCGATGCCGGAGAGGCCGGTCGCGGCTACGCGGCCCTGCTCAATGCGCTGGACCAGCCCGGGGAATCGTCGGCCGCCAAACGCGAGGTCGTCCAGCGCTTGCTGGGCGACCAGGCGGGCGACCGGGTTTTTCGCGCGTTGGCGCCGGCTGACCGGTTTCGGTGGGCGCGATTCCTGGCGGGCCACTCGAAGGTTTCCGACGCCCTTCAGGTGCTGGCAGAGGTGGCACCCGGGCCAGAGCGCGATGCCTGCAAACTCTCGCTCACGCAGGCCCGGTGGCTCAGCCAACTCGGCAAGCGCGACAACGCCGCGATGCTGCTCGGCGGCTTGGCCGAGAATGTCCACGGGAGCAAGGAGTGCCGGGCGGAGGCGCTGTTGACACTGATCCGCGTTCAGGCCGCGGGGAACGATGCCGGGGGCGCCCGGGTGACGCTGGGACGCCTGCTGGAACTGGAGCCCGAGTCGGGGCGGGCGGCCGCGGCCCGGCTGGAGCTTGCAGACCTGGAGGCGGCGGCTGGAGGCAAGGCAGCCGCGGAGCAGCTGCGCGCCCACGTCGTGGAGCGCCAGCCCGGAACGGCCTCCGGGGCCGGCGAGATCTGGTCGCGGGCCCTGGCGGCCTACGGCGAGCGCAAGTACGGCGAGGCCGAGCGGCTCTTCGCCCTCTATCTGAAGCACCACGGTTCCGGACGCAGCGGGGCGGCGGCGCGCTACTGGAGGGCGCTGGCCGCGAGCCGGTCGAGTCGCAACGACAAGTCACTGCAGGCGCTGGCTTCCGACGAGAGCGCCGGTCTGTACCGGGTGCTGGCGTCGAGCCGGTTGAAGGGGGGCCGGCCGCGTTTCCCGCGTGCAAAGACCAGTTGGTCCCCGGAGCGAATACCGGAGTTGCTGGACCTTTTGCCTCTGCCGGCAGGCGAGCTGACCGAGACGGCCCAGGCGTTGAGAGAGGCCGGGGCGTGGGAGGAGCTGGCGCTCTTGCTGGAGTACGCCCGCCGCCAGCTTCCCAAGAGTTTCGCCGTGCGCTACGGGCTGTCCCGAGCCTACGAGCGCATGGGCCAGCATCAGGCGGCGCTCCAGGTGGCGGAGGTGGTCGGTGACAACGCGGAAGGCTTCGAGGGAATCGATCGCCACCGGCTGGACGCGCTCCTTTACCCCGTGGTCTTCGTGGAGGAGTTCGCCGAGCAGTGCCGCGTACGGACAGTGAGTCCCTACCTGGCGCTGGCAATCACCCGCGAGGAGAGCCGGTTCCAGCCGGACAATCGCTCCTGGGCAGACGCCCGAGGTCTGATGCAGGTAGTCCCCTCGACGGGGGAATGGATCGCCAAGAAGGCCCCGATGGCCGGCTACGCACCCGGCAGGCTCTACGAGCCCGGCTTCAACATCGCGGAGGGCGTGTGGTACCTGGCCTACCTGCTGGACAAGTTTTCCTCCTACCCGAGCCCCGAGATCCTGGCGATGGCGGCCTACAACGGGGGCCCGGGCAACGTCGGCAAGTGGCTCAAGCAGTTCGGCGACCTGCCTCTTGACGAATTCGTCGAGCGCATCCCGCTGGAAGAGACGCGCAACTACGTCAAGAAGGTGACGGCCAGCCTGCTCGCCTACGAACGGTTGTACGGCGGCACGGCGAGCAACCGAGGGCGTTGAGCGAGACGCCCCCGCGTCACGCCGCCAGTTCGCGGGCCTCCAGCACTTCGTGGCGATAGGCGCCCCAGAGCGCGGCGCCGATCGCGCCGGCAAGGACAGCCTGAGGGTGAGTCTTGACTTCGAGGGGAGCGCCCGGGGCGCCCAGGGTTTCGCGCAGGCTCGCGATCAACCCCGAATCGGCTGCGAGGCCGCCCGTCACCAGAACGGTGCCTGCGCTGCGGATCGAGACCAGCAGCTTCGCGTAGCGGCCGGCCATCGACTCGTGGATGCCGCGAAGGATGTTGGGGACCGAGATGCCGCGACTCACCATGTTGATGACGTCCGTCTCGGCCAGCACGGCGCAGATGCATGAGACCTTCTCGGGCGCGTCCCCCTGGATCGACAGCGGACCTACTTCGTCCAAGGTGACGCCGAGATAGCG
>JACQFU010000257.1 GCA_016199905.1 Candidatus Wallbacteria bacterium | reverse complement strand
CGGCGCGACATCTGCACGATGTTGGCGATCGCCTGGAAGAGCTGCCCCACCTTCTGCATTGCCCGATCGCGGTTGTAGCCGTGCAGTTCCTCGTACACGTTGAGCAGGCCGCCGGCGTTGATGACGAAGTCCGGCGCGTAGAGGATGCCCTTCTGGTGCAGCAGGTCGCCGTGACGCTCGTGCTCCAGCTGGTTGTTCGCCGCCCCCGCGATGATCTTGCACTTCAGGCGGTTGATCGTGCGATCGTTGATCACCGCTCCCACGGCGCACGGCGCGAAGATATCGCAGTCCACGCCGTAGATCTCCTCGGGCTTCACGGTCTCCACGTTGAAGTCGCGCACCACCCGGTCGAGGTTCTCGGCGCTCACGTCCGTGGCGATGACCCGTCCGCCTTCCTTGTAGACGTGCTTGGCCAGGTTGTACCCGACGCTGCCCGTGCCCTGAATGGCGACGGTGCGCCCCGAAACCGAGGCCTCGCCGAAGGCCTCCTTGCAGCACGCCTTGAGCCCCATGTAGACCCCGTACGCCGTCACGGGCGACGGATCTCCGCTGCCCCCCTTCGTCGTCGTGAGACCCGTCACATAGCGCGTCTCCACGCTGATGTGGTCCATGTCCCAGACGTTGGTCCCCATGTCCTCGGCCGTGATGTAACGACCGTTGAGGCTTTGCACCATCCGGCCAAAAGCGCGCAGCAGCGCCTCCGACTTCTGGACCTTCGGGTCGCCGATGATCACAGCCTTGCCTCCGCCCAGGTTCAGGCCCGCAGCTGCCGCCTTGTACGTCATGCCTTTCGACAAACGCAGCACGTCGGTGAGGGCTTCCTCCTCCGACTTGTATGGCCACATGCGGACGCCACCCAGGGCAGGGCCCAGTGCGGTCGAATGAATGGCGATGATGGCCTTCAGCCCGGTCGGCTTGTCGAACCAGAAATCGACCTGTTCGTAGCCGTCGGCCGAGACCATTTCAAAGACGCCCATGTCGAGTCCTCCCTCGCGGGGTCGAAACGGTCCTCTCAACGTTGCCCGCGGCCGCACCGCAAAACGACCGGAGAGCCAGGCGGGACGCGAACTATAACATCCGCGATGGCCGTTTGCAAGCGCGCGCCGCTGTTGACTCCTCGTCCCGTTTGGAATAGGATCGCGGCCCGTTTCCCCTCAAGGAGAGCCTTTCCATGACGAGCCTCTACGGTCTGACCGAAGAACAGGAGATGATGCGCGAGTCCGTCCGAGACTTCGCCGACTCCGAGATCGCGACCATCGCTTCCGACATCGATCGCCGGGAGGAGCTGCCCCTCGGCCTCATCAAGAAGATGGGAGAGCTGAATCTCCTGGGCCTCGAAGTGCCCGAGCAGTACGGCGGCGCAGGCGCCGATACGGTCAGCTACAGCCTGGCCGTCGAGGAGGTCACGCGCGCCTCAGCCTCCATCGGCCTCACGATGGCGGCCCACAACGGGCTCTGCGTCTCGCCCATCCTGATGTTCGGCACCGAGGCGCAGAAGAAGAAATACTTGCCGCCGCTGGCCCGTGGCGAGGTCCTCGGATGCTTCTGCCTCACCGAGCCCCAGGCCGGAAGCGACTCCGGCGGCACTCAGACGACGGCTGTCCGCAAAGGCGACAAGTGGATCGTGAACGGCCGCAAGATCTACATCACCAACGGCGGCTACGCGAAGACCTCCGTCCTTACCGCGGTCACCACACCCGGCACCGGCACCAAGGGCATCTCCAGCTTCATCGCCGAAACCGATCGCCCGGGCTTCGTCATCGGGACCACCGAGAAAAGGAAGCTCGGGATGCGGGCCTCCAACACCGTCGAGATCCTCTTCCAGGACATGGAGCTGCCCGCCGAGAACATCCTCGGCAGCGAAGGCGACGGCTTCAAGAACTTCATGCGCACCCTAGACGGCGGCCGCATCGGCATCGGCGCGATGGGCGTCGGCATCGGCCAAGCGTCGCTGGACGCCAGCGTCAAGTATGCCCGCGAACGCAAACAGTTCGGAAAGCCAATCGGAGAGTTCCAGGCCGTCGCCCACATGATCGCCACCATCGCCACCGAGGTGGAAGCCTCGCGCCTGCTGGTCCTCAACGCCGCTCGCGCGAAGGATGCGGGCCTCGCGCACACGGTGCCCGCTTCGATGTGCAAGCTCTTCTCCTCCGAGGTCGCGATGCGCTCCAGCAACACGGCCATCCAGATCCACGGCGGCTACGGCTTCACCGTCGACTACCCGGTCGAGCGCTTTTTCCGGGACGCCAAGCTGCTCGAGATCGGCGAGGGCACTTCCGAAATCCAGCGGCTGGTCATCAGCCGGGAGCTGCTGCAGCTCGGATGATGCGGAGCCGGGCCTCCCGGATCGTCCGAAGCCGCTCGTCGGGCGGCGTGAGCCTTGCCGCCGCCGTCTTCCTCGCGGTCGCGGTGTGCGCCCCTGTCGCGGGGTGGGCCGCGCCGGCGCGCCGTCCCAACGTCGTGCTCTTCTTCATCGATACGTTGCGGGCCAAACAGGTCCACTGTCTGGGCTATCCGCGCCGCACCACCGACTCGCTCGACGCCGAGGCGGCGCGAGGCGTCCTCTTCGAGCGCGCGATCGCCCCCTCCGGATGGAGCCTCCCCTCCTACAGCTCGATCTTCACATCGATCCCGGCGCCGGCCCACGCTGCACAGGAGAAGAGCCACGTCCTCGATCCGGCCCTCACCACACTGGCCGAGATCTTCTCCGCCAACGGCTACCGGACAGGTGGGTTCGTCGCGGGCGGGCACCTGAGTGCGGTCTTCGGCCTGGCAAAGGGGTTCCAAGTCTACCGGGACCGCCCGCACTTCGGCTCGTTCTTCCACACCGTGCCCGAGGCTGCGGAGTGGCTTGCGCAGAAGGACGAACGGCCGTTCTTCGTTTTCCTGCAGGGCTATGACGCCCACGCGCCCTATCCGGCGCCGCTGGGCTTCGGCGATCTGTACGATCCCGGCTACCCGGGCATCGTCCACACTCTGAGCCTGATGCGGGATGCCAACCAGGCCTGCCTCGAAGGCAGCGTGTTCCACGTGCCGCCGGGGCTCCAACCGGAGCCCGATCCGTTCCCGCCAATGCCCCGTTGGGGCCCGCTGTCGGGCCTGGCGGCTTGGCTGGAGCAATGGCGCAAACCCCAGCCGCCCGCCCGGGCGCCGAGCGGCGACGTCCCGTTCACGCCGGCGGACGCGGCCCACGTCGTCGCCCACTACGACGGAGCGGTGACCTATGCCGACGGTTGGCTGGGCGTCTTCCTCGAGACGCTCGAGAGGATGGGCCACCGGCAGGACACTCTGCTCGTTGTGGCCGGCGATCACGGCGAGGAGATGGGCGAGCGCGGCGTGTTCGGCCATCGCCGCACGCTCCCGGACACGCAGATCCACGTGCCCGTGGTTCTCTCGGGCCCCGGTGTCGCGAGAGGCAGGCGGGTCCCCGACGTCGTCGAACTGACCGACCTGGCGCCTACTCTCGTGGACCTCTGCGGCATCCCGCCCAATCAGGCCCATCAGGGCCGGTCGTTGCGGCCCTATCTCGATCCGGCAAAGGACCCCGGGCAGGACTTGGAGCGTGTCGCCTTCAGCGCTCGAGGCATCGTGCTTTCGGCGCGCACGCGCCGCTGGCACTTGCTGATCGAGGGAGAAACGCGGCAGCTCTTCGACCTGGAGTCGGACCCCAACGAGCTGCACGACGCGTGCGGCCGCGAGCCCGCCACTGCCGAGCGCCTCGCCGGCAAGCTTCACGACTGGGATGAGCGCTACCACGCCGAGGCGCGCTCCGGAATTCCGGCCCTGACCGAGGAGGAGAAGTCCTTGTTCCGCAGGCACGGTTACTGGTGAGCAAGCGCCTCCTCTGGGCGCTTCTCGCGATCGCCCTGGCGACGGCGCTGAGCCGAATCGGACGTCGCCCCGGCCCGCGACTGCCCACGCAGCGGCACGTCGTTGCGGGCGCCGTGGACTTGACGAGCTCGCCGACGATGGCGAGACTCTTCGAGCGCTTCGGACCCGACCCTGGCGGCCGCATCACCGAGCTGCAGTGGAGAAAGTACCTGCCCTGGAGCGTGGACGAGCCGCTCGATCTCGACCGCGACGGCCAGATCGATCTCGGAGAGTTCTCTGCGTCATTCCTGCGCGTCAACAGCGCCGGTTCGGCCGACCCGGTGGTGTTCCTTCAGCACGATCTGAATGTGTGCCAGACGCTGATTGACGCGGGTCAGCAACCTCAGGCTCTGGCCGCATGCCGGGATGCGGTGGCGAAGTACGCCGGCTGCGCCCAGGCCTGGTCCAAACTGGGGCGCGTGTTGGAGAAGGACGGCAGGCTCGAGGAGGCGCGCAACGCCCACGCCCGCGCCGTCGAGCTGGCGCCTGGAGACGTCGAGACGCGCGAACCGTGGATCTGGTTCCTGCTGCGTCACTCGACAATGCCGGCCGTTCGCGTCGCGCTCGCGGAACTGCGCCTGGTGATGCTGGCCCGCAAAGTCCAGGAACCGCCGGGCCCTGGCCGCATCGCCGCCGTCCGGCGCCTCGTGGATATCCTGTTCTCCATCGTCATCTATCTGCGGGACACGGCCCACGACCCTCGGCTGGCGCGCGAGCTGCGCGACTGGGGATTGACCAACCTGGACGGGGACTCGCCGCTGGCCGCCATCCCGATGGAGGGCGAACCGAGCAAGTGGGATCGCGAGCAGGCTCTCACCACAGCCCAAAACCTCGCAAAGCAGCGCGGGGAGAGCTTCGCGCTGGATTGCTTCCAGGCACGGATGCTGGCCGAGAGCGGCCAGGCAGCGGAGGCCGAGCGCATGTTTCGGCAAGCGCTGGCGCTTCCCGCAGCCGAGTCGGAGAAGCAGGAAGCGCTGGCACGGCTCTACCTCCTGCTTTGCGAGAACGGCGCCGCGGCCCGGGCCGCTCCGCTCCTTCGGGACCGGCTCCTGGCTCCCGTGGCGTCCGTCGCCGACGCGCGGATCCTCGGGCGGTTGTTGCTCGGTGCGTCCAACCCCAGGCTGGTTGTCGAACAGCTCCGCGTCATCGCGACCGCGGGCGCGGGCAATCCCGGCCACTGGCTGGTGCTGGCCGAGCTGCTCGATGCGGCCAACGACCCGGCCGGCCGCCGGCGAGCGCTGGAGGCGGCGCTGGCGCAGTGCGGTTCCAGGGCGGAACTGGCCCGGCAGATTCGCGTCCTGTCGAGCCTGGAAGGTGCCGCTCGATGAGCCCCGCGATACCGGACGTGAGGCCTTCCGGGCCGGTCCGACTCGTGCTGCCCATCTCGCTTCTGCTCTGTGCCTGCGCGCTCTACAACTTCGACCTGGGAACCGACACGATCGTTCGTGCCGACGAGGGCGCCAACCTCTACGCCGCCTGGCGCGTATCGACGGGCGAGCGGCTCTACCGCGACGTCCGCTTTGGCCAGGCTCCGCTCCCGGCGCAGTTGGGCGCGGCGCTGTTCCGGCGCACCGGCCCCGACGCACTGGCGGCCAAGCGAATGAGCGTGGCCTTCAGCCTGCTCGGGGCCTTCTTCGCGTACCTTCTGGCCGAGGCCGCGTTCGGACGCGGCGCCGCCGTCTTGGCCCTGGCGCTGCTGCTCACGGATGGATGCTGGCACAGTATGTCGTGGCGCTTTACGCCAGAGACCTACGTGTTGTGCTTCTACCTGGCCAGTCTCTACTTCTTCGCGAGGGCATTCCTGGCGCAACAGAATCGCATCCTCTGGTTCGTGGCGGGACTGCTGGGCGGCCTGTCCGCATGCGCAGGCCTGATCGGGGCGTTCGCTCTTGGAGGAGCGGCCATCTTCGGATGCTACCAGCTCGCGCGGCCGGCCGGACTGGTGCGAAGCCGCCTTCAGTTGCTCGACGGCCTTCTGCTGTTCGCGGCCGGCGCGGCCACCGCGGCGTTGCTGTTCGTGGCGCCGCTGGCGGGCTCGCTCGATCGGTTCGTCGTCTCCAATGTCCGCGCGCTGCTGCGGGCTTTTCACGAATACCCGGTCGACGAGCTTCCGGCCGGCCTGTTCCGGGACCCGTTCTCCGGAGCCAGCCATCCCGCCCACGTCGCACTCGTGATGCTCGGGCTGCTGGGACTGCTGAGCCGGCCCGGCAAGCCGGATAGTCTGCGGACGCTGCTGGTCTGCCATGTGACGCAAGCTCTCGTGTTCCTGGGAATGGCCTTCGACACGCAGGCGCGCCAGCTCGTATTCGTGCTCCCGATCCTGGCGATCTTCGCGGCCGAGCAGCTTGCGGCGATGACGCGCGATCCCGGCGAGATGCGATCGCTCGGCAAGGCCGCGGCGGTCGCGATGCTCGGCCTGGCGATCTTCGACTTCCGGGCGACCGCGCCGCACGACGGCCGCGCGGAGCTGACGCGGCTCGTGAAAGCCGCCGCAGCCGGGGACGCGAGGATTGTCGCGGACGATCTGGGCCTGGCATTCCTGGCCGCTCGAAAGGCCCTCGCTCCGCCGGAACCGCCTACCGGGGGAAAACTCCCGATCGGCCCGATGCTCAAGTTTCTGGAACGAGAGAGGCCCCCGGTCGTGGTTCTGCGGAAGCTGGGCGGCTCTTGGGAGGCGCCGCGCATCCTGGAATCGGTCGACGACCCGGGCGGGCTTCTGCGGCACCTGGGCAGCAAGTACCGGCCGATTGCCGGCCCCGGTTCGGCCTTCGACGGCAGTGAGGTCTACGTGTCTGCGGCTTCCAGCATCCCCAGCTCCTTCAAGCTCACGACGGAGGTTGCGCCGACCACCAGGTGATCGACGACCGGTATGCCGAGGAGGTCGCCGGATTTCACGAGCCTGCGGGTCACGCAGATGTCCTCGGGGCTGGGGCTGGGGTCGCCGGACGGATGGTTGTGGGCCAGGACGATCGTCGAAGCGCCCTCCTGGATGGCCTCGGCAAAGACTTCGCGGGGGTGCACGATGCTGGCGCTGAGGCTTCCGACGCTGACCGTGCGGACCGCGCGCGCACGTCCCTTGGTGTCCAGGCAAAGGATGGCGAACACCTCTTTCATCAGCGGCCGCAACACGGGCACGAAGAGTCGCGCCGCGTCGGCCGGCGTATTGATTGGAGTCACTGGGTCCATTGGCACCATTGATAACCGGCGCGCCAGCTCGAAACAGGCCGCGAGCCGCGCGGCGCCTTGGGGACCGATGCCCGGGAGCTCCGCAAGCCTGCGCGTTCCAGCCCTCGCCACGCGGCCCAAGCCTCCCAGGGCGGCGGTGAGACGATATCCCAGCCGGCCGGCGTGCGCGCCTGCGCCGGCCGGCGCAGCCACCAGTTCCAGAAGCTCGTCGTCGGTCAGCGCCTCCGCGCCTTGCGCGAGAACGTCGCAGCGCAGCCCCGCGTCCTGGAGCGACTCGTCGCCTCGCGGCTCCCGCGTCCTCCCCGGCCGCGCGCGATCGGCGTCCGGAATCATTCCCGCGAGCGGGGGCTTCCAGTCTGCATTCGTTGCTTCTCGGATCATCGAGGCGGGAGAATAGCGCAACGCCGGAGGAAGCGTGGCTGAAATGGACCGAAACGGACTGAAATGAGCGGCCAGGAGTGGTACGAGTTTGCCTACGAGGGGACCGATGGCCTGCGCCTGGACTACTACCTGCGGGCTCGATTCCGGCCGTTCTCCAGGAGTGTGTGGAGCCGTCGGGTCGCGGACGGACTGGTTCTGGTGAACGGCCGACAGGTGCCGCCGGCCCGGCGGATGCACCCGGGCGACAGGCTGGCGATCGCCCCCGAGGCCGCTGGGCCGCCTCCCGCGACCGGAGGGATCGAAGTCGTCTACGAGGACGAGGCCGTCGTCGCAGTTTGCAAGGCATCGGGAATACTGGTTCACCCGGTCCGGCTGATGACTCGCGACACCGTGCTCGGATTCCTGTCGGAGCGCTGGCCCGGCATCCTTCCCTGTCACCGCCTCGACAAGCTGACGTCGGGCCTGGTGCTGGCAGCCAAGGACTTGAAGGCTCGGCGGGCGGTGCAGGAGTGCTTCGAGACGGGCGCCGTGGAGAAGGAATACCTCGCGCTCGTGGAAGGAGATCCAGGGGGCGAAGAGGGGCGCGTGGACGCGCCGATCGGACGAGACCCGGCATCGGCCGTGCGAATCCGGATGTGCGTTCGAGAAGGCGGGGACGCGTGCGTGACCGGGTGGCGCGTGCTGGAGCGGCTCCCGGGCCACACTCTGCTTTCGGTTGTGCCGGAGACGGGACGCAAGCACCAGATCCGGGTCCACCTGGCGCACGCCGGGCACCCGATTCACGGCGACTTCCTCTACGGCGCCGATCTGGACGTCGACTACTTCGAGAACAAGGCCGTGAACCTCACACGCGACCACGAGCGGTGGATCGCGCTTCACGCACTTGCCCTCTCGTTGCCGCACCCCGCGCGCCCGGGCGAGACACTCCGCCTGCGAGCGGAAGCTCCCGCTCGATTGCGGGAGCTGCTCGACGCCCTGCGCGCCGGTTGCGACGGATGCGATAAAGCACCCCGGCAGTGACGGGCGACGGTCGAGCGCCGAGAATCCGGGGACGCGCTCAGCCCAGGTTTGCGATCAGGTCCGCGATCTTCTTGCTCGCCTCGAGGCGGGCCTTCAGCGCCGCGGCGTGATCGGCGGGATTGCCGCCGGCCGGGGGGCCGTCCATCGCCTGCGCGGCCGACTCGCCTTGCAGCTTCTTCAGCAGTCCCTTGGCGATCAGCTGGAAGGCCTGAGTGTCCTCGTCGCGAAGCATCAGGTGGACGGCGACGGCGCCGGCGAACTGGTCGAACAGCGAACCGGCCTTGATCGCGACCTGTCCGCGGTCGATGTCCCCGGTCAGCTCCTCAATCAGCTCTTCCGTCAGCGCGCGCCCCAGAAGAGCTTCCAGAATTGGTTCGTCGCCGTCATGGTCTTGTTGAAGAGGAAACGCAGCTTCTTGGAATAGGCCGACACCTTGAGCAGCCGGCACTCGAAACCTGTCAGGTTGTGCCCGTCCGGAGCGGCCACGTCGGGCGTCTTGGGCGGCTGGAAGGGCTTCTCGTTGAACTGGACGTAGAGGTCCGCCAGGGCGAGCTTCTCGGCGAAATCGACTTTTCCGTCCTTCACCATTTCGTAGACCTTCGCAAGCTGATCGGCCGACGGGTGAATCATCAAGAAGGGATCGCCGTAGAGGCCGGCCGTCTGCTGCAGGCGGCCGCTCGACATGCGATTGACGGTGAACTGGTCGGGTTTGTCGGTGAGGGTGAGGTGCACGACAGGCGGCACCTTCATGAAGAAGCGCGCGATCAGAGGGTTCTGGACGACCAGCGCCTCGGCGAAGATTTGCCCGCCATCGGCGAGGACCGCCGCGGTCGTGGCCGCAACCAGGAGCCCAACGACCAACGCCGCCCGCCTGATTTGTGTCGCTTGGATCATGCCTGTCACTCCTCCAGCCTCTCTCTTTTTTTCGAACCCTTTCGTGGTTCGCGGATTATAGCACCTGAAAGCCCTTCAGGCAAGCCGCGAGTCGGCTCCTGGCGCCGGCCAAGGCCGCGCCGCCTTGCGGTTGACGCCTCGGAAGGCGGGGCATAACGCACATGACGATATGCAACGCCCGACCGCGGTCGTCCTCCTTACACTACTGGTGTCTTGGGCCCCGGGTTTCGCCTCGACGAAGAATCTTCAGCCGGTGGACGCGGAGTTGCCGCGAGTGCTCACCGAAGAGGCCCGCCGGCAGATCCTCGCGGCCGCGCCTTTGCCCCCCGCATCCGGAGACAGAGTCGACGTGCGCGTGCGCGACCCGCAAATGCGGGTCTTCTCCGGCGACCTGTTTCACCCGGCGACCGACCGATCGGGCCGCTATGAGGACCCTCGCGTCCCCTTCTCCGACGCCACCTACAAGGCCCGCGTCGCGGTCGACGTGCTCGTGCGCGATGCCGCCGGCC
>JACQFU010000256.1 GCA_016199905.1 Candidatus Wallbacteria bacterium | reverse complement strand
CGGACCGGTATGCGGCCTTCATCAGGAAGCTCAAGGTCTACGCCGCCTACGTGCTCAGTGAGGACTTTGCGCGAGACTACCCGCAGACGAAGCCGCGCGGTGTTCGAATCCGACTCGTTTACAGACTCCCGCCAACCGCACAGATGCTGGAAGTCACGGCCGTAACTCCCCGGGGAGATCCCGCCAACCGAGTCGTGGTCGAATTTTCCCAGGGTCCCGAGTTCCCGTGATGAGTTCGACTCGAAGAAGTTACTGGGCGGATGGGGAGCACCCATGCACCTCAAGCCCGGCTTCTTCCCGATGAACCCGACCTGGTTTACGGGATGGGAGAAGTAGGGGGGGCAAGCTATACTGAACTTCGTGGAGATGACGAGGGAGTCGACGTTCCCACCGTGTCGCTCGAGGAGCTGGTCGCGTGGCACTTGCGGTAGCCCAGAGAGTGGCCAATGGGTTCGACCTGTGCGCCCGGCCGTGGCCCTGGCACCGGGACAGACTACTCTTGACACAGGCAGGTCGGCAAGACGACGCTGCTGCTGGAACTGGCCGAGAAGTTGGGGCCGCGGGCGATCTATGCCGCCGCCGACAGTCCATCGGCGACGGTGCCAGGCTTCTGGGAACGCCTCTGGGCGCAAGCGGAGAGCCTGACCAGTAACGCTGCGCCCGCGGTTGTTCTTCTCGACGAGGCACACCTGCTGCCCGGTTGGGCGGCGCGACTCAAGAGCGAATGGGATCGGATGCAGCGCATCAAGAAGCGGCTGCGAGTCGTGGCTACGGGGTCGTCGGCGCTGCGGCTCGCGTCAGGCTCGCGGGAGAGCCTCGCTGGCCGCTTCGAGCGTCTGACCTTGACTCACTGGACCGCGTCCTCGCTCGGCGCAGTCTTCGGCCTCGACCCGCGCGCGGCTGCCGAGCTCTTGGTCCGCTCAGGCTCGTACCCGGGGGCGCATGCGTTTGCCAGGGAGCCGAGACGGTGGTCGGCCTACATCCGGGATGCCATCCTCGAGCCCGCCATCGGCCGTGACCTGCTGGCGCTCGCCCCGGTGCGGCGTCCGGCGCTGCTGCGACAGCTCTTCGGCATCGCGGCATCCTCTCCGGCGCAGATCGTGTCGCTGCAAAAGATCCAGGGGCAGCTCCAAGACGCTGGCGCACTGGAGACGATCGCCCACTACCTCACCCTGCTGGAGGAGGCCTACCTCGTCGCAGCGCTGGAGAAATTCTCGCGCAAAGCAACCCGCCGTCGCTCGGCCCCTCCCAAGCTCGTGACCCTGAGCAATGCGTTGCTTGCCGTCACCAGTCCCGAAGGCGCTCCCGAGCCAACAGGCGAGCCCGCAAGGTTCGGCGCCTGGGTCGAGAACGCCTGCCTGGCACATGCGTGGAACTGCGGTCAGCGGGTGACGTACTGGCGCGAGGAACCCCTCGAGGTCGATGCCGTCCTCGAGGGAAGTTGGGGTCGCTGGGCACTGGAGGTCAAGACCGGCACGGTGGATAGGTCCTCGCTCAACGGTCTCTTCGAGTTCACCCGCCGATTCCCCGAGTATCGCCCTCTGCTGGTTTGCGACGCCTCACAGAGCCTGGCAGCCAGGCGGGTCGCCCTACCCTGGATCGACTGGAGAGACTTCCTGCTCCGTGGGCCCGTACGGCGCCCCGACGATCGTGTAAAGAAAAGGCAGCACGAGCAACGTCAGCAGCGTTGAGGAGACGACGCCTCCTATCACCACGGTCGCCAGCGGCCGCTGCACCTCGGCGCCGAACCCCGTGTTGAGCGCCATTGGAAAAAAACCCAAACTTGCTACCAACGCGGTCATCAGAACAGGCCGCAGCCGGCGCAGCGCCGCTTCCTCCACCGCCTGACGTACCTGCATCCCCGAGTCGAGGAGTTGCCGGATGGAGATTTCGCGCCTGCTGACGTTCCCCGCGATCGGTGCGGTCAAAGTGTAGGCAGAGGAGTCCGTGGCAGCGCTTTTCACGACGGCAAGGCCCGCCTGGAGGGCCCGATACTCGGCGTTGGCGGCAGACCATTCTTGCTCGGCCGCCAGCACATCCTTGCGAGCGCTGATGCCATGGTCCGCGAGCTCCCTTTCGCGGCCGAGAGTGGAAGCGGCGACCCGGAGTCGAGTCTTGGCACCGGCCAGCCGAGATCGGTCCGCACCCACCGAGGTGCTCTCGATGAAAGCGAGGGTGGCGCCGCGCTCCACGCGGGCTCCAACTTCCACAAGGATCGTGCGCACGACGCCGGCGGCCCGGGCGTTGACCACGGCCACTCGCGATGCGTCATAGGCCAGGCGTGTGGCGGCCAGGACAGCACCGGAAGCAGTTCTCTCGGCAGCCTGCACCGTCTCGAAACCAACCATCCGAGCCACCTCGGGAGCGGCGAAGCGCACCTTCGTGCCATCCGCCGGAGCCGGGTCGGGCGACAGGTTTACGGCGTTGGGTTTACCACCCCGATCCGGATGACACACCGGACAAAACGACTCCGGTAGGCCATGTTCGGCGCACCAGTTGCCCTTCGCTTCTAAAACGGCGGCGAGCTTCGGATTGCACCTGGTGCAGACGGCCTCCGGAACTCCGTGAGTCGTGCAGAAACAAGCTCCGAGAGGAGGGCTGCGAGAAGACTTGAGGTGTCTCGCATTGGCGGTCAGGGTTTACCTGGCCAGGAGTGGGAGTGCCAGCCACCCCTTGCGAGCGAGGGTTCAGTGCTCGTGCCGATGGTGCAGGTCTTCCCCGTGCTCGTGTGTGTGCGTGAGCGCCTCGTGACGGTGCCGGTGAGAGTGCGCTCCCGGAGGCGTCGCTTCGTGCGCATGCCGGTGGTGTCCGTCGTCGTGAACGTGCGCGTGCTCGTGCTCGAGCACCTCGTGGGTGTGCGGATGCCCGTGGCTCTCGGTCACGTGAAGCACAACGCCGGCAAGGACGACCAGTCCACCCGCCGTGAAACCCCAGCCCGGCCACGGGGCCCCCAGCAGCAAGGCGGTCATCGCCCCCAGAAACGGCCCCGAGGCAAAGATGGAAGCCGTGCGGGCAGCGCCCATGAGCCGCTGGGCGCGCAGGTAGAGCTGAAGGCTCAGTCCGTACCCGAGTGCTCCGACGACGAGCAACGCCGCCGCTGCTTGCGGCGCGGGCCAGCTCTCTGCCAGCAAGGCCGATGCTGCTGCCGACACCACAGCCCCCAGGGCGCCCTTGGCTGCGACCACGGCGACCGGGTCCCGGTCGGCCAGGACCCGCGACACGATGTTGTCTGCGGCCCAGGCGAGGGCTGCGCCCGCGACCAACACGGCGCCGAGTCCGCTTGTCCAGCGGCCAGGGCTGCCGGCTATAGCGATGCCTCCCGCGAAGATGCACGCCGTGGCGGCTCCCACCCGACCTCCCAGAAACTCCCCGTGAACAAGACGCGCCAGCAGCAGCGTCCAGGGCGCTTCGAGTGCCAGCAGCAACGAAGCGCTGGCGGCGTCGATGCGCCCCAGCCCAAGGACGAGCAAACTCGGCGCCAGCATTCCTCCCAGGAGCGCCATCGCCACGAGGGGGACGGTGCACTCGCGACTCAATGGAGCTTCCCGGTCATGATGGTCCCTGAAAAAGCGGCTCGCAGCCGAGGCCGAGGCCGCTCCGGCGTAGAGCAAGCATCCGCAGGCCAAAGCTCCTGCCCCCGCGGACGCGCGCTGGACGAACGGTGCTGTGGCACCGAAGAGCGCCGCCGCCGCAAGCGCGAGGGTGGCCCCCCGCGCGATGGGACTGGCCTGAGAGGCCCAGGGTTGGAGAATCTCGTCGCCGTTCATCGGGAGGTCCCGGCGCTGGCTTCTTCGCAGCCCGGCTTCCGGGCCATCGCCGTCATCATCCCCCAGAACCAACCGATGCGGTAGCGCGACAACCTCGAGACCTCCAGCCGAGTCTCTTCGAGCAGCGACCGGCATTCCGTTTCCCTCAGAACCCGGCCTTCCGGCGCCCGACCGGTCACGTGCAGCCAGCCGTCGAGCAGCCTGCAGAACAGGTAGTCCCCACACCAGTCGGTCACGATCGAGGTGCCCCCGGGTGACAACACCCGCTCGACCTCCCCAATCGCCTTCATCCGATCGGCAGCGAAGTGGAAGGCATTGCAAGAGAGCACGATGTCGAAAGAGGCCGGCGGAAACGGCAATCGTTCGATGTCGGCGATGGCGTATCGGACTGTCAGTTCGGGCGAGAACTTCGTTCGCGCCTGGGCCAACATCTGGCGGCAAAGGTCGATGGCCACGATCCTCAGACGAGGCCACCGGCAGAGTAGATGGCGCTCCAACTCTCCGGTGCCGCAGCCGATGTCGAGCACCCGCTCGTCGCCGCGCAGTTCGAGCAACTCCACCGTAGCCCGGTGCGTGGCGAGGTTGTAGCGCGCCCAGCGCAGGTCATAGCCGCCGGCACCTCGATCGAAGGTCTCCTGAACGTGCTCCGCGGCGGTGTTCATCGTCCAGTGATCTACTACATTAGGTATCCTTCATCCCGGGATCAGCATTTCCACGGGAAGGGCCAGCACCCGACCCGAGAGAAGTCTGGCGGTGGAGCAGCGGCAGATGAGTAGGCCCAAGGGCGCAGCCGGATGCTCTGCGAGAAACGCGTTCAGCCCTCGTGCGTCCGCAAGTGTCGGCCGGGACGTCAGCTTGCACTCGCCAGTGCGACACGCTCAGCAGAACCTCCCGCCACAGGAGCGTCGTAGCTTCCGCCCCTTCTTCGCCCGTCTGGATGGTGAGCGGCTGGGCCGTCGCCTTGGCCACGCTCGTCCTGGTCGCGGCGTGGCTCTTCGCGAAGGCGCACGGATGACGCAGTGCCGCGGTTTCTGGAGCGTGAGCTCTCGACAAGTTTGTCGAATTCGACCAAACGCGACTTCCGGATGAGCCTGCGCCACCGAATACCGCGTCGCGAACCGGACTCGCTGATGCCTGGTACGGACCTTGCGCCGGACGGCGCGAGCTCGATCCAAGGCCGCCTGTTCCGTAACCTCACGGATTGGGCTACAGTCACCGAAACACGTGAATGATCGCACTGAGCATCGCGCCGCAAGAGCGCGCTGCCGGGAGATCTTCGAAACCGGACGCGCATGAAGACATTCTCTTTCTTACCCACGGTCATCGCAGCAGGGTTTTTTCTGCTGACGTCGGCGACGGCTCTCTGCAGCCTTCCCGCCGGCTACGAGGCGCTGGACGCGAACGTGCGCGGAGCTCTCGCCTCCGCCGAGGCCTTGGCTCGGACCAGCGCAACCGAGCTTCGCTCGCCGCTTTCGGCCGAGGAGATCGCGAAGCTGGCAGCCGCCCGCAATCCCGAGGCGCTCGAGGCGCTCACGCGTGTGCGCAAGGAGTTGATCGGCGCGCGCAAGGAGCTTGGCTTGCCCGACCTCAACGCCGCGATCGAGGCGCGAGACTTCGACCGCATTCCCGGCTTCAACAGCATGCAGGGCAATATGTTCTCGCTGTCGAGGATGTGGCCGCTGGGCGACAAGCTCTCGCGCCGTGCCCTCATCCGATTTCGAGAAGCCGAGAAGGCGTTCCAGGAATACGAGACGGTCTTGCGGAACCAGTTGCGCGACGCACGCGTTGCGCTGGCGGAGGTTTGCTCGGCCGAACGTCAAATCGCCATCCTGGATGAGAACATCTCTCTGTTGAGCGAACTGGCGCAGGTGGCCTCCGCCCGGTACGCGACTGGGCAGGGCGGGCAGCAGGACATCCTCAAAGCCGAGACCGAGGTCGCCCGCCAGCAGAACGACCGGCTCGAAATGGAGCGGATGGCAGGCGTGGCGCGCGCCATGGTAAACCAGCTCTTGGCGCGCCCGGCCACGACGCCGCTGCCGGCGCTGGCTTCGCCGCCGACGTCGGCGAGCATCGCATCGGAGGAGTTGCTCGAAGCAGCGGCACAAGCGAACCTGCCCGAGTTGAAGGCGGCGCGGGCCGGCATCGAGAGGGCGCGCGCAGAGCGCGATCTGGCACTGTCCGAGAAGCACCGTCCCGATCTCACCGGACAAGTCGGCGTCATGCAGAATCCGGAAGGGACGCGCACCGGCTGGCAGGCCATGGTCGCAATCAACCTTCCCTGGTTCTCCAAGCGTCGAGACTACGAGGTCACGGAGATGGCGACCGGCATAGACGCGGAGAATCGGCGCTACGAGGCTGTCTGGAACAAGGCGCGCTTCGATATCCGCGAATCGATGCTGCGGGTGCAGGAAGCTGCTCGCTCGGTGGCACTGTTCCGCGATCGACTGCTTCCCGTTGCCCGGCAAGCCCTGGCCTCGGCGCGCGCCGCTTACGAGACGAGCCTGGCTGACTTCCTGTCCCTCATCGACGCGCAGCGCGCCTTGCGCGATGTTGCGATGGGCCAGGCCCGTGCAAGTGCCGACCTGGCGCGCCGCGCCGCCGAGCTGGAGCGCGCCCTCGGCGCGCCTCGCGCGCGGCTCATGGGGAAATCAGTAGGGCAGGCCTCCGTGCCTGCCCGGAAGCCGCATCACCATTGGCGGGCAGGGACGCCCGCCCTACTTTTTTCAAGCGAGACGCCAACCGCTCTCCCACCTTCCGCGCGCGCACCCGAAGTTCACTGGCACATCGATTGCGGTACACTAGAACCACATGATGCGTAGATCGACGTCCCCTCGGTGCTGGGCCGGAAAGCTGCTTGCGCATCCCTCGCTTACCGGGTGGCTGGCGTTGTTCGTATTCCTGTCGGCCAGCCTCCCGGCGATTTCGCCCCCGTGCGGGGCTTGGTGCATGCCCTCGATGGCCGAGAAGGCCGATACCGTTCCCCCATGCCACAGGACTCTCCACGGCTCGTCTCCGGGTGTTCCAACACTCGGAACCAGTTGCACGTGCAACCACGGAGCCGGAAGCCAAACACCGGCCGTCGTGACGCAGCGGTCTGACGATCCTCGAGAATCATCCTCAGGCCCGCTGGAGCCCGGGCCATCGAACTGCGTCGACGTCGCCGAAGACACCTGCAGCGTCTTCCGAGTGGACGAGTCTCCACCCGAGCGGCCCCCAATGGGCGGCCTGGCCGGGCTGGTCTGTTGGCGTAAATAGGCGCGAGCAACTACTCTTGATCGAGTCACGCAGGTGACCTCGATCGGTTCCGGTTTTGCGCACGGCCATGCCCTTCGATCGACGGGCGGCAGCTCCCGGATCGCCCGGCACCCAGCAGCGCCGCAGGAGACACTCAACATGGATTCGACCAACACTTCGAACGCCTCGAACCAGACCCCACACCTCCCGCTTCCTGGAGCCGACCCGGCACCGCTATCGAACTGGCAGCGTATCCGGCTGCTGATTCAGGTCGTGGAAATCCGACTCCGGTTCATCGTGATCCTGATCGGCACCGGGCTGGCGATCGGCTACTGGGACACGCTCCAGAACTACTGGGATAAATGGACGCGTCCGAAGACTGCGGGGATGACGCAGGTGCAGTCGGACGCCGAGTTCTACTGCCCAATGCACCCGTGGGTCGCGAGGCCCAACCGCGATCCCGACGGCAGCGTGCCGAAGTGCCCGATCTGCGGCATGTCGATGTCGACCCGAAAAAAGGGTGTCAAGCCCGAGCTGCCGGCCAACGTCACAGGCCGGGTGCAGTTTTCGCCTGACCGCATCCGGCTCGCCGGGCTGTCGACGCAACCCGTGGAGTACCGGACTCTCCTGAAGAAGATCGTCACGGTCGGCTCCGTGCGTTACGACGAGAGTCGGCTGTCGCGAATCGTCAGTCGCGTCGGCGGCTACGTCGAGAAGCTGCTGGTCAACAAGACCTTCGAACGCGTCGAGTTGGGTCAACCGATGGCCGAGGTGTACAGCCCGGAGCTGGTCAGCACGATTCGCGAGCTGCTGGTCGCTCGCAAGAGCGGGCAGCAATGGGACCTTGGCGGCCTGGCGCGCCGCAAGCTCGAGCTGTTCGGCGTGGCCTCGGCGGAGATCGAGGAGATCCTTCGCGCGGGCGATCCCGGCCACCGCCTGCTGATCCGTTCGCCGCAGCACGGCTACGTCATTCAGAAGGAGATCGTGCGAGGCGCACGCGTGGAGGTGGGGCAGACGCTCTTCGAGGTCGCGGACCTCTCGCAGGTCTGGATCGAAGCCGACGTCTACGAGAAGGACATCGCCTTCCTGCGCAGCGGCCAGACCATCGAAGCCACCATAGAAGCGTTGCCCGGGATGACGTTCCACGGGCGGGTGACGCTGGTTCATCCGATGATGGACGCCGAGACCCGGACCAATGCCGTGAGGTTTTCCGTCGAAAACGACGGTTTGTGGCTGAGGCCCGGGATGTATGCGACCGTGCGCATCTCCGTGCCGTTTTCGGACGCGAGTGCGTTGGGTGGCGCGGCGCCGAGCCCGTTGTCGACCTCCGTGGCGAGCGCGACAGGCGAGCACTACGCATGCCCAATGCACCCCGAGGTGACGTCCGACAAGCCGGGCGTCAGTTGTCCGAAGTGCGGAATGAAGCTGGAGGCCCAGGTCGTGACGACCGGGACTGCCGGCCAGGTGTTGGCAGTGCCGGAGCTGGCCGTCATCGACACGGGGACCAAGTCGATCGTCTATGTCGAACGAGACGCCGGGGTCTACGAGGGAACGCTGGTCGAGCTGGGGCCGCGCGTCGACGAGTTCTACCCGGTGCTCAAGGGCCTCAAGGCCGGCGATCGTATCGTCGCGCGCGGCGCGTTCCTCGTCGACGCGGAGACCCGTCTGAATCCGGCCGCGGGGGCGGCGTTCTCGGGAGCCAGCGGCGGACCGAAGGCCGCGGCGAAAACGGAGTCCGCTCCATCGAACGAAGTGAAAAGCTCGGGTGAGTCCAGATGATCGAACGCATCATCGAGTACTCCATCCGAAACCGGTTCATCGTCATCGCGACGTTCCTCGCCGTGATCGCGACCGGCATCTACGCCGTGGTGAACACGCCTGTCGACGCTATCCCCGATCTGTCCGAGAACCAGGTGATCGTCTTCACCGACTGGATGGGCCGCAGCGCTCAGGAGATCGAGGACCAGATCACCTACCCGCTCTCGGTGAACTTGCAGGGGCTGGCCGGAGTGAAGTCGGTGCGCTCGTCGAGCGAGTTCAACTTCTCCATGATCAACATCATCTTCGACGACGGCATCGACTTCTACTTCGCCCGCCAGCGCGTGCTGGAGCGGCTCACGCTCGCCAGCACCTTCCTACCAGCTGGCGCGGTGCCTTACATGGCCCCGGACGCCACCGCGCTCGGACAGATTTTCTGGTACACGGTCGAAGGCACGGGCATCGATCCGGGCCGACTGCGGGCGATTCAGGATTGGTACGTGCGCTACCAGCTCAATTCGGTGCCGGGCGTGGCGCAGGTCGCCTCCGTGGGCGGCTACCCCATCGAGTACCAGATCGACGTCGACCCCAGCCGGCTGCGCGCCTTCGGCGTCACGCTGGGCGAGTTCGTGTCGGCCGTCGCGCGCTCCAACTCGGCGGTCGGCGGACGCGTCGTGCACAAGGGAAACGCGGAGTACATCATCCGCGGTGTGGGCTGGATCGAATCGCCGCGCGACATCGAGAACCTGGTGATCCGCATCGACACCCGTAAGGGCACGCCGGTCTACCTGTCCAACATCGCAAAGGTGAGCCTCGGAACGCAGTTTCGCCGCAGCGTGCTCGAGAAAAACGGCGACGAGGTCACCGGCGGCGTCGTGCTGATGCGCTACGGCGAGAATCCGCTGGCGGTCACCCGCGGAATCAAGCAGAAGATCCTCGAGCTTCAGGCCGGTCTGCCCGAGGGCGTCCGGATCGTGCCGTTCTACGATCGCACGCGGCTCATCGAGGGGGCGATCCACACGCTGGCCGAGGTGCTGACGCACGAGACGATCATCGCCTCTCTGGCGATCCTGCTCATCCTTGGGCACGTGGGAAGCGCCTTCGTCATCTGCCTGACGCTTCCGCTGGCGGTCCTGGTCTCGTTCATCCTGATGCGCCACTTCGGGATCGCGTCGAACATCATGTCGCTCTCCGGCGTGGCGATCTCGATCGGCATCCTGGTCGACCAGGCCATCGTGATGGTCGAGAACGCGACGCACACACTGACCGCGCACTTTGGCACGAACAAGGTTTCCGGCGACACCCGCGAGTTGATCATTCCGGCCTGCAGGATGGTCGGGCGGCCGATCTTCTTCTCCGTGATCATCATTCTCATCTCGTTCCTGCCTGTGTTCGCGCTGACCGGCCAGGAGGGGAAGACGTTCCACCCGCTGGCCTTCACGAAGAGCTTCGCGATGGTCGGCGTCGCCATTATCTCGATCACGCTCGTGCCGGCCTTGATCCCGACCTTCATCCGAGGTCGGCTTCACACCGAGGAGGAGAGCTGGATCGTCCGCAGCATGATCGACATCTACAAGCCCGTGCTCACCTGG
>JACQFU010000255.1 GCA_016199905.1 Candidatus Wallbacteria bacterium | reverse complement strand
TCCTGCTGCACGGCGACTACGGGATGGGCGACTTCGTCAACACGCTGGCCCCGAGCGCCGAAGCCAAGCCCATCTCCAACCTCTACATCGGCGGCCACATCGTGCTTCTGCCCGCGCAAAACACCGACGGCATCGCCCCGCCCGACGATCAGGACGAGCACGCCGGCGCTCTGATCGCCGGCACTCGCGACCGCAACAACGTGATGAACGACAAGTTCCTGCCCGCCTATGACGCGCGCGTCGCCGAGCTGGGCCTGACGCCCCGGCAGATCTGGGCCGAGAACGCCAACGTCAACATCAAGCTCTGCTATGGCGCCCGGTACGGTCGTGAGATGCTCGAGCAGTTCGCCGAGCGGCTGCCGGAGGACGTCACGATCAACGCCTACACCGAGCCCTTCGTCTGGTCCACGTCGCGCAAGTACCCGTTCGGCATCACGACCAACCTGCGTCATCGACTGGGCGAGGACAACCCCGGCCTCGTGCGCATCAAGGGCAAGTGGCGCCCCGACGCCGGACAGCAGGCCTCCGTCCCGGGCCCCGCCTCGGACTTGGCCGGCGGTTCGAGCGAATCGAGCGTCAATCTCGGCCAGTAGGCTCGGGGCTCACTTGGCGGGCAGGCTCACGTCGGCGGAGGCCGGCACGCTCAGCAAATAGGCCTTCCCGGCCTCCACGGCGGGTGCAGTCGCGGTCAGGCCGGGAAGGTAAACCAGAGTCCGGGCGCGGCCGCCGACCTGGGCGGTGTAGGCGACGAAGCGGGCGCCGGAGAGCGTAGCCAGGGATTGCACCGTGAAGGCGGCCGGCACACCGCGAGGCATCGAGATCAGATTGAGCCCCACGTCGAGCCGGCGCTGCAAGAAGCGCTGGTCCCAGGCGCCGCCCGCGAAAGTCGTCCGGCCCGGCGCGGCGGTCGTCAGGAGGATGTAGCCCTGGTTGCCCTCGATGCCGAAGCCGCCGGACCCAGAACCGGGGAGGAAGCTTTGGAAGCGCGGGCCACCGGGTCCCGGCGCCAGCCGCACAACCAGGCTGGCCCGGGTGTCTGTGCCGAGGTTGGCGGCCGTGTAGCCCCCGGAATCAGGCACGACGGGGACGCCGATCAGGTTGGCGCCGGAAGCTAGCTCGATTCCGCCGGAGGGCTGATTCTTGCCCTGGACGTCGACGACTGCCAGCGCGGGCGCGCTGCGGGCGGCCCCGTCGTCGACGAAGAGCGCGAAGACCAGCGGCCGCGAGCGGTCGGTGAAGACCGGCGCGACGAACGTCGTTACCGCTGCGAAGGGGTTGGAGATCACGACGGGCGGACCCGCGAGCTGCGTCCACTGGTAGGTGAGCCGCCGCCCAAAACCCGGCCCCGGATCGCTGGAGCGAGAACCGTCGAGCACCACCTGGGCCCCGCTGGGGACGCTAGCCGTAGCGTCCGCCGCCGCCGCCGCCGGCAAGCGTTTGGCGGCCGGCTCGCGCGGCAGGGCCACGGAGACTGGCACCGAGTTGTCGGGACCGTCGACGACCACCCGGACCCGCCGGCCCAGCTCGACTCCCGTCGGCTCGCCGGCCGGGTCCAGTTCCTTCATGAGGCAATCGAACTCGTAGACCCGCGCGGTCGTGGGCTCGAACCGGGTGGTGGAGAAGAGGGCCGAGTCGACCACGTCGAGCGCGTTCGTCAGGGATACCGGCGGTCCCTCGACCTGCTGCCAGAAGAACTCGACGGCGCCGGTGGAGCCCGTCGTGGGCCTGGCCGCCAGCGCGGCGCGGAGCGAGACGGTCGTCGGCAGACTGACCCTCAGGGAACGGTCGGTCACGTCGACCCGCGAAAGCGGGAGCGCCTGGCCGATGCCATCGTCGGTAGAGGCCTGAGCCGTAACCTCGAGAGGCGACACCGCCGCGCCGGGAGTTGCGAGAACTTGCAGGGTTTCCGCCTGGCTTTGAAGGCCGCCCGGGTCCTGCACGACGAGCGTGAAGCCGTAGAGCCCGGGCCGCGTGGGCGCAAACGTGGGCGCCGCTTCGGCCGGCGATGGCGTCAGCACGACTGCGGGCCCATCCACCTGCATCCACTGGTACGTCAGCGCGCCCTGGTCCGCCGGATTGGGGTCGAAGGAGCCCGTCCCGTCGAGCCTCACGCCTCCGGCGCCGGCGCGGACCTGGAGAACCGGGTTTTCGGGACTGCTCGTCCGCCTCGACGACAACTCGACGGCCACGGGCAGCGCCGAAGGCGACGCCTCCGCTATGCCGACCTCCACATCGACCGTCTGCAGGGCGCTGGAGAGTCCGCCGCCGAAGACGCGCAATCCGAACCGGTAGAATCCCGGCACCGCCGGCGCAAACGTGGGCGCGGGGGTCGCCGGACGCGAGAGCGTGACCGGAACCGGAGAGGTCGTGACTGTCCAGTGGTAAGTCAGCTCCGACGGAAACGGCCCCGGGTCGCTGCTGGAACGTCCGTCGAGCCTCACGTAGTCCACTCTAGGACCCGACGGGTCCAATGGGTCCACCAGGGTGGGCAGCACTCGACCCTGCCCCGACAGTCGCAGCTGCACCGACTGCCCCACGCCCGGATTCGCCTCGGGCACTTGCATCGAAAAAGCCTCGTCGAGAGGATCGAGGATGTCCACGTTGCCTGTTCCGAAGCGGTCGGGCTGGTACTTCGACGCGTCGACCACGTTGAAGACCAGCGTCACCAGCCGTCCGTCGCGCGGCGCACGCACGGGGTCCTGCAAGGCGTCGGCGGCGAAGGAAAGTCCCAGGAAGCCCAGGTCTGCCCCGCCTCCGACGGTCAGGTCGAGGCCGGCAGCAGCCGGGCCGGGCCGGGCTTCGCCGGTGTAGAAAAGGCCAGCGCCTTCGAACTGGAGCGGCAGCTGCATGGCCTGAATCGCAACCGGGAGGTCGGCGACGTCGACGTGGACCAGCAACCGGCTGCCGGTCCGCTCTTCCGTGACGTCGACTGAGGGCAGATGGAGAAAATCGTAGACGAGAAGCCAGCTGCCCCTGTCCCGTGGGCTGCCGCCCTGGATGACAACGAAGTAGCTGCCGGTGCGATTTGCGGTGAATTCGAAGAGCACCGATTGACCTGGACCCGACGAGACCGCCTGCGGCCGAACGGATCGGCGATCGGGGTCGAGCAGGTCGACTCGCACGGTCGTGAGCGTCACCGGCGAAACACTGAGCCGGTACTGCACCGCGCGCGTCAGGCGCAGCTGAACGACGTCCTTGTCGCCTGGCTGACCGATGAGGCCCGTCTGCGTATTCTGAAGCGGCACGTTGGGCGCTCCGGAGTCCGCCGTGTCCGGATAGTCGTCGAGAGACCCCTCCGGCAACCGAGTGACGACAGCGGCGTAAGTGCCGGTGTCGAGCGGGTCACGGGCGGCGACGCGGACGAACGCGACGCCGTCGTGGTCGGCGTGGAATGCGATGCGAGTGGGCGCGGCCTCTCCACCGGCGTCGTCCTCGTTGACGCGGTTCTGCTCGCTGTCGATGAACACGGCGCACCGGCGCAGAGCGAGGGTGCCGGGCCGGGTTTCGACCAGGTAGTCCCCGCCGTTCTGGACGTCGAAGCGGAAGAAGTCCTCGTCGCCGGCGCGTTCGATCCTCCCGACGATTGGAAATCCGCCCGAGCCAAGGTCGTCTGCCGGGTTTCGCACGAGCGCCGCCTTTCCGGGGTGATCGTCTTCGGCTGCCAGGACCGTGACGCGGCCCGGGGCGGCGGTCGTGACGCTCGTGCCGTTGCCCGCCTGCGGCAGGGCCGACGTGTCCAGGATGGCGCCGAGCGTGTAGGGACCGGGGGGGACTTCGTACCGATCCAGCAGCAGCTCGAGCGGGCGGCCCACCGACGCTCCGGCGGCCAGGTCCGGAAGCTCCAGCTGTGCCAGGAGCGTATCGGCAGTCGTGACGTTGGTGTCCTGCGAAGCGTAGAGGCGCGCCTTCACACCCGCCAGCGCGATCGCCCGGCCCAGGTTCGTTACCGTCATCGTCGTTCGGACTCGGGTGCCCTGCTCGACGCTGGCCGGGTCCGGAGCCGAGAGCGTGACCGCCAGTTCCGGTCGGCCGGCTTGGGCCCAGACTCGCACGACGTAGGCCCCACGGCCGAAGGTCTGGGACTCCCGGACCGCAATCCGGTAGGTCCCGCTGACCGGCGCCGTCACGGGGCCTACGCGCGACTGCGTTGCATCGCCGAAGCTGTCGTCGTAGGCGAGGCGCCTTCCATCAGGACCCAAAAGCTCCAGCGTCGTGTCGACCGAAGAGCCAGGTTGTCCGAATACTGCGGCGAGGAGCTGGTCGCCGGTCTTGGCCGAGAACTGGAAGAAGTCGACGTCGCGAGGACGCTCGTGTTGCGCCGCCACCGGCGTGCCGTCCGTGGGGAGCGCGTCCCGGGGAGCCGCGGTCAGCTCCGGCAGATCCGGGTGATCGTCGACCGACGCGGGTTGGGTCGTCACGCCAATCCGGGCCGGGGCGGCGAGCACGTCGTTGGTCCGCGAGAGCTGATCGACCTGTTCGTAGGGGTCGAGCCTCGCAAGAAGGTAGTACGAACCCGCAGCGAGCCCCTCGGGCACCGCCGCGAAGTACGGACCTTCGAGTCGGCTCTCGCCCCGCGACAGGCCGCCGCGCGAGTCGAAGTCGCCGCCCAGCTGGATCGACTGCAAGGTCAGCTCGGCCGTGGTTGACGCGTAGAACTGGATCTGAAACGGCGGCGCATCCTCGGAACCCGAGTTGGCCACCTGCACGTAGAACGGCAAGAACTCGCGCGGCGTCGCGGCCGGCGGCGCCACGACCTGCTGGACCGCGAGGTCCACGCGAGACCGACGCACGCTCAAGGAAGACGTGAGGACGTTGTTGGATTCGTTGCTTTCGATGAGGACGTTGTCGCGATCGGCCACAGCCAGGTAAGAGTAGGTGCCGGTCGCCAGCGCTGTCGGAAGCCTTCCCTCCAATTCGAAGGTCGTGGTCTGGCCTGCGGCAAGACTGTCGATGTAGCGCTCGCCCATCGGCGCGTCGATGTCGGCGTCGATCCGGCCGTCGGCCGACAGGAAGGCGGCCGCGTAGAAGAAGCGCTGGGTCGTGCCGGTGCCGCGATTCGTCACGGACAGGCGCGCGCGCAGAGGGGCGCCGATGGTGGCGGCGCCGGGAATCCGGACAGCCGCAATCGTGACGTCGACATCGGACGGCAGGACGGTGACGCGGGCGCCCGCGGCCAGGCGGTTGTTCGTTTCGTCGATCTCACCGATCGCCGAGTCCGAGTCGGCGAAAACGGTCAGCTCGTAGGAACCGGGGGCGAGGGCCCCCTCGGCCAGACACGGCAGCGTGAGCGGCAGGGTCGCGCCCGCGGCCAGGGACTGGACGACCACCGATCCCAGTTCCGTGGGCGGCCCCGAGGCCTCGAGACGGACCTGAACGGAGACCTTGAACGGCGTCGCCACCGGGAGAGATCCGTGACCCGACAGGATCGTTCCGACTTCGAAGGGACGTCCTATGCGGACCGTGCCGGGCGCCGCGACCCGATCGACTTGCAGGTCGACGCGCGAGGTCGTCAGGTCCAGCCGCGCGATGGAGCGGAAATTGTCGCGCTCGTCGGTTTCCGCGATGTAGCCGTACTGGTCCGCAATCGCACCCAGGTAGTAGCGGCCGGAAGGCAGGCCTGACGGGAAGTTGACGGTGACGGGAAGAGTCCGCGAGGCGCCGGGCCCCAGGGGCGGGATGTCCAGGCTGGATTGCAGGGCGAGGTCGTCGCCCCCTATGACAGGGTCCGTGGAGAGGACCACGGCGATCTGAGAGATGAAGCGCGCGGGACCGGTTCCGGCATTTCGGACGGTCACGGTGATGGGTACGGTGTCGCCCAGGTCGGCAGCGATGGGCGGGAGCTCGGTGTCGACGACCAGGTTCGCAGCCGCTGCCACGAGTGTGACCGTGTCCGTACTCACGGCGGAGTTGTCCGTCTCGTCGCTTTCGGGAACGGCGTTTTCGGGATCGGCGACGGCGCCCACGCGCGCTTGGCCCGGAGCAAGCGCCAGTTGAGCCCTGCCGTGAAGTTCGATCGTTGCGCCGGGGGCAAGCAGGTTGGGGGCCTCGACTCTGCCGCAGGGCGCCGCGGCGGTCGGCACCTGCGACGCCGCGGCCGGTAGCGCCACGAAGTCGACGACGAACGGGGAGGTAGTGGCCGAGGTGCCGAAGTTCTTGACCGAAACGGTGACCGGGACGGCATCGGAGACCGCGGCGACGGACGGCACGGAGATGGCGATCACGCGCAGATTCGGCGCAGCCTCGCAGGGGTGCGCCAGGGAGAGTGCGGCAAGCAAGGCAAGGACGAGCGAAGCCGAAAATCCGTCTCGACGCGAGGGGCGAGCTCGTGTCCCCTGAACCGTTACTGGTATCACGGACTGGATCATAAGATATGTTCAAGCCAGAATGTTGCCATGCGAGTCCCAACTCCGCCCGCAATAGACGACACGCCGCCACCGGACGAACGGCGGTACTTCGACGTGCACGTGCATCCGTGGCCCCAGCGGTTGTACCAGGCCATCACGCAATGGTTCGACACGCACGCGTGGTCGATCGAGCAGCGGCTGGCAGGCGAGGCCGTCGAGGGTTTCCTGGCGGAGCGCGGCGTCGCTCGACACGTGGCCCTGATCTACGCGCACAAGGCGGGGCTGGCGCGCGAGCTGAATCGATGGATGGCCATGTACGCCGCCGCACATCCGAACGCCGTCGCGCTCGGAACGGTGCACCCCGAGGACGACGTGGGCGCCCTTGCCCGGGAGGCGTTGGACACACTGGGGTTGCGCGGGCTGAAACTGCACGCGCACGTGATGGGATACCCGCCGGATGATTCGAGGCTTTTTGCGGCCTACGAGCTGCTGGAGCGGCGCGGCTTGCCGCTCGTGGTTCACGCCGGCACCGAGCCTCAGTCGGCCGCCTATCCCCGGCCGTGTTCGCAGGTGAGCGGGCTCGCGCGGCTGGTGCCGGTACTGGAGCGCTTCCCCGGGATGCCCGTGGTAGTGCCGCATCTGGGCGCGGGCGAGTTCGCGCCGGCCGCGGAGCTGCTGGAGCGCTTTCCCGCGTTGATGCTCGACACGGCGATGGTGCTGGCGCGCTACTTTCCCGATTCTCCCGGCCGCGACTGGGTTTTGCGGCATCACCGCAGGATCATGTACGGCACGGACTTCCCTATCCTGCCGTACGACTACGACCGCGAGCGCCGCTGCATTCTCGCCCTGGGTCTGGGACCCGAGGCCGAAGAGGCGATCTTCTGGGGCAACGCGGCGCGGGTGTTCGGGGGGTAGGGCGCAGGCGCTCCGCTCAGATCAGCAGCTTCTTGGCGGCCTCGAGATCCTCGGGCATGATGGTCTTGCGCATGTGGCCGCGGGCGATGCTGGCGGCGCGCTCCCCCAGGCGGGTGAGGTACTCCTCGGCGGCATCGACGCCCTTGACGACGGCTTCGGCGGAGATACGAATGTCGCCGGCGTTGGTGGCGAGCAGGCGGCGGACGTTGCTGCTGGGTAGGTTTGCCATATCGGGAGGCTCCTTTTCGGGAAGGTCGTCTACTTGGGCCAGGGACGTTTCGGCAAGCGCAACTCTTCGACCAGGCGGCGCAGGACGG
>JACQFU010000250.1 GCA_016199905.1 Candidatus Wallbacteria bacterium | reverse complement strand
TCGCCGCGCGCCTCCGGCAAGGGTTTGCCGGCTTCCCGTACCGTGACGGTCGCGAGCTCCGCGGCGCGCGTTCGCATCAGCCCGGCTGCGCGGCATAGGATCTCGGCACGTTCGTACGGGGTCCTCGCGGCCCAGGGCGGGAATGCTTTCTGCGCGGCATCGATGGCGGCGCGGCAGTCGTCGGCGTTCCCGAAGGGCACCGTTCGAACCGTCTCCTCCGTGGCCGGATCCAGGACCTCCCAGGTCGCTCCGTTGGAAGCCGCGACCCACTCGCCGCCGATCAGTTGCTTGTAAATGCTCTCCACGCGCATCTCACCTCTCGTAGACGACGCTGCCGCCCACCAGCGTCAGGTCGGCCCGCAGCGCGGACAGGCGCTCCGCGGGCGTTGCCAGCGGGTTGCCGTTCAGCACGGTCATGTCGGCCCACTTGCCAGGCGCCAAACTGCCTCGATTGACGTCGTCGCCGCTGGCAATCGCGCCTCCCAGCGTATAGGCCGCCAGCGCCTCCTGGACCGCGATCGCCTGTTCCGGCGCGAGCGGTTCCCCCTCGGCGTCGCATCGCGTCACGGCGGCCTGGATCCCCGAAAGAGGCGCGTCATCGGCGACCACGGGCGTGTCGGAGGAAAGCGCAACCGTCAAGCCGCGGTCCAGCATCTCCCTCAGGGGATACGACCGGCCCAGCAGCGAATCCGGGAGGTAACGGCGGAAGTTCACACCCAGCTCCGTGAGAAAAATGGTCTGCGGCACTGCGATGACCCCCATTGTCGCGGCGCGCCTCAGGTGCTCGGGGTGCGGCAAGCCGAAGTGTTCCACTCTATGACGCACTCCATGACGCGAGGCCCCCAGAGCGTCATAGGCGTCCAGCACCGCGTCGATGGCTGCATCTCCGATCGCGTGAATGCCGATGCGCATCCCGGCCTCGTGAGGTTCCCGGCAGAGTTCGACGATCTCGTCGCAGGTCAGCCGAAGCACCCCGTGGTCCTCGCAATGCCGGTAGCAGACGCGGAGGGCCGCGGTCGCGCCGCTCAAGCCTCCGTCTGCGAGAAGCTTGATCGAATCGATGCGCAGGAAGGGCGAGTCATGACGCTGCGGCAGCGGAAAGGTCTGAGTGCCCCCGACCGGCCGGCGCAGCGCCATCGCGTTGACGCGCAGGGGCAGCGCGTTACGGGAGTCGAGCGCGCGGTAGACGTCGAGCTGTTGCGGAGTGAGCCCGGCCTCGGAGGAACTGGTGATGCCGAGCGAGAGCTGATGACGCATCGCGGCCAGGACCATCCGCTCGAGCTCCGCGGCGGTGGGCTCCGGCGGCAGCGAGGAGACGAGCCCCATCGCCGTCTCCTGCAGCTCGCCCGTGGCGCGGCCGCGATCGTCGCGAACGATGACGCCACCGGGCGGGTTGGGCGTGTCGTCTCCGATTCGCGCCAGCGCGAGGGCGCGCGTGCTGGCGACTCCCAGGTGGCCGCAGGTGCGCGTCAGAAAGCAAGGGCGACCGCCGGCGGCCCGATCGAGCTCGACGGCGTTGGGGCGCCGTCTCTCGGCCATCAACACCTCGTTGAACCCGCGACCTACCACCCAGGCGGTCGCGGGAAGAGGAGCAGCGAAGGCACCGACAGCCTCGCCCAGGGTCTGGAGACTCCGACAGCCGCGCAGGTCGACCAGGCCGGTCAGCAGGTGCCCCATCTTCCAGAGATGGGCGTGGGCGTCATTGAAGCCCGGGAGCAGCGTGCGTCCGCCCAGGTCGATTCGCCGGGCGTGGGGTCCGGCAAGGCCGAGGACCTCCGCATCCGTGCCGGCGCAGACGATGCGGCCGGCGGCGACGGCCACGCCCTGAGCTCGCGGCTGCCCGGGATCTTGCGTCAGGACGAGGCCGCCGTGGAGGACCAGCTCCGCTCGCGGATCGGCCATGCCGTCAACTCGCCCGGATCTGTTCGCCCGTCCGGCGTATCGCGCGCTCGAGCACGCCGAGGGCCTCGCGTAGCTGCTCCTCGGTGATCACCAGCGGGGGCAACAGGCGCACGCAGTTGCTGTAGAGGCCCGCGCGCATCGCCAGGACGCCGCCGGCGGAGGTCTTGGCGATCACGTCGACGGTCTGCTGCATCGCCGGCGTTTTCTTCTGGCGATCGAGCACCAGCTCCACGAGCATCATCGGCCCCAGGCCGCGCACGTCCCCGACCAAAGAGCAGTCGGATTTCCAGCCCTCCATCGTTTCGCGCATCACCTCGCCCAGCCGGCGAGCATGCTCGAGGAAGCCGGGCTTGCGGATCAGCTCGATGGTGGCGAGAGCGGCCGCGCAGGTGACGGGGGCGCCGCCGTAGGTGCCGCCGACTCCGCCCAGGTGGGTGGCGTCCACGATCTCGGCCTTGCCCGTGACCGCGCTGATCGGCATCCCCGAGGCGATCGACTTGGCTGTGACCATCAGGTCGGGCACGATACCCTCGTAGTGTTCGATGGCGAAGAGCCTGCCCGTCCTGCCGAAGCCGGACTGGACTTCGTCGGCGATCATGACGATCTGGTGGCGGTCGCAGATCTCGCGGATCTTCGCGACGAAGGCGTGGGGCAGGGGGATGAATCCCGCTTCGCCTTGCACCGGCTCAAAAATGATGGCGGCCAGGGCCGAGGGGTCGACGTGCGAGACGAGCGCGTTCTCCAGGTTCTGGCAACACCACGAGACGTGCTGGTCTGGAGTCATTCCCTCCGGAGTGCGGTAGACGTTGGGCGCGGGCAGCCGGTACACCTCCGGCGCGAACGGACCGAAGCTCTTCTTGAAGAGGCCGTACTTGCTCGTGAGCGTCATGGTCAGCGGCGTACGGCCGTGGTAAGCGCCTTGGAAGCAGATCACGGCCGGGCGGCCCGTGTAGGCGCGAGCGAGCTTGATCGCATTCTCGACGGCCTCCGCGCCGGTGTTGGCGAGCAGGGACTTCTTGGGAAAGTTCCCGGGGGCGATCTCGTTCAACACCTCGCAGACCCGGACGAAAGACTCGAAGGTGACCACGAGGGCGCTGGGGTGGATCATCTGCCGGGCAGCCGCGTGGATCGCGTCGACCACCTCCGGGGGGCTGTGGCCCGCGGCGAGCATTCCGATACCGCCGGCCAGATCGATCAGCGTGTTCCCGTCCACATCCTCGACCAGCGCACCGCGCCCGCTGGCGAGCACGACCTGGGTGGCCTTGCCAAGGCCGGAACAGACGGCGGCGGCCCGCCGGGCGAGGATCTCGCGGCTTCTGGGACCGGGAATTTCGGTTTTCAGGCGGATGAAGCCCACGTTCTCGCTCAGCTCCTCGCAAAGGCGTCACTCGGGCCGGACTTCGTGCGCCGCATCCAGGACGAGGCAGACGCCGTAGTTGTCGCAGACCGGGTCGTGCAGGTAATCGGGGATCAAGCCCCCGATCTGGAATCCGATACGCATCTGGGCGCTTATGGTCGGGTCGACGATGCGGCCGGCCTTCAGCCCCTCGTAGTACTCCTGGGCGGACATCTCGTTCTTGCGCGCGCCGAATCCGCTCATCATTCCGACCGTGACCTGGCCGGCGAGTCCCAGGCTGCGGACTGTTTCATGACGCGCCGCGTAGAGGCCGCGCGCCAGGCCGCGGTGCCGATAATCCGGACGGGTCCCGATGTCGGCGCCGTAGAGCCAGGAGCCGCCCGGCTGGTGCGACGTCATCCAGCCTCCCTGGATGATGTCGTCGAAACCGTGGCCGAAGTGCTCGAAATCGAAGTCGAGCCGGACGGTGCTGGTCATCGCGACCACGGTGTCGCCGTCCAGGCCGACGAACTGGCCCTCAGGAAACAGCTCGATGTGCTTGAAGTAATGGGGCGCCCGGAAGCGCTGCTCGGGGGCGAGCGTGGGAAAGACGACTTCCTGCAGTCTCTCCAACTGTGCGGCGTGCCCGGGCGCGGTGGAGGCGATGACGAGGCCTGATTTCAATACGCGACGGTAGGGCATTGAGAGAGCACGATAGCAAAAAAGCGGAGAAGAAACACACGTCTGCCGCTCCGTCGTCACCGTTCGGCATCAAGCCGAGCGCTTGCGGCCGAAGTGGAGCATGCCGGCGCCGAAAGCCAGGAGAACCAGTCCCCACCACAGGTTGACGTTGACGCCGAGTGGGCGCGTGTTGAGGACGGGATCGGCGAAGACGCCGTAGCCGGTCAGAAGAAGGCCCAGCGTGCCGAACATCGCGCCGATCGGAATCCGGATATCGAGGCCCATGTTCCTCCTCCTCACCAGAAGACGACGTTCAGGACAGCGGTCAGGCCCAGAACGATTGCGCCGAGCGGAGCCGGCCGTTCGAACCAAGGCAAGTCGTCCTCGGCCGGCTTCGCCGTCAGCGAGTAAACCAGGCCGACCAGCTCGGAGTCGGGGCGCGGGGACGTGAGCAGACTGACCGCGATGGTGACCGCGAAGCACGCGGACCAGGCGAAGATGGCCGTCCAGAAGTTCTGGGCCATCTCGCTCGGATACTGGTGAAGCACCGTGAGCCACCCCCCCTTGAAGCCGCTTGCGGCGCCGGCCGGGAGGGTCAGGCCGTGGTGGGCCGCCGCTGCGAGCGTGCCGGAAACCAGACCCGTGAAGGCCCCGTGCCCGGTGGCGCGCTTCCAGAACATGCCGAGCAGGAACGTCGCGAATACGGGGGCGTTCACGAAGGCGAAGACCAGCTGCAGCATGTCCATGATGTTGTTGAACCGGGTGGCCACGTAGGCGGCTGCCACGGACAAACCGATTCCGCCCACCGTAGCCATCCGGCCTACCCGGAGATAGTGCTCGTCGGAGGCGTTGGGTCGGATGTAGGACTGGTAGATGTCGTAGGTCCAGACGGTGTTGAAGGCGGTAACGTTGCCGGCCATCCCGGACATGAAGCTGGCCAGCAGCGCCGTGAGGCCCAGTCCCAGGAGGCCGTGGGGGAGGTAGTGAAGCAGCAATTGCGGGATGGCCAGGTCGTAGTCGAACTCGATCTTGCCGTCGCGGTCGAGCACGGGCGCGCCGCGATCGTCGAACTTGGGCGGGATGATCCCCATCGTCGCCCCGGAGGCGCCGTCGGATGCCACGAGAACCGGAGAGCCTTTCGGCGCGGGCAGTGAGACCGCGATCAGCCCGGGGAGGATGACGAGGAAGGGGAAGAACATCTTGGGCAGCGCCGCGATGAGGGGAGTGCGGCGCGCCGCGCTGACGGAGTGGGCTGCCATCGCGCGTTGCACCACGAGGAAGTCGGTGCACCAGTACCCAAAGGATAGAACGAATCCGAGACCCATCACCATCCCGAACCACTCGACTCCGAGTGGGTTCGTGGACGCGTGAGCCATTCCCTTCCAGGAGTGCACCATCCCCTCGGGGAGCTTGGCCTTGAGGCCCGTCCAGCCCCCGGTGTCGGCCAGGCCCAGGAGCACGAGCGGCAGGAAGCCCGCGACGATCAAGAAGAACTGGAGGACTTCATTGTAGATGGCGCTGGTGAGACCACCTAGAAAGGTGTACGCCAGGACGATCAGCGCCGACGCCAGGATGGACAGGTGAAAAGCCCAGGCGGCCCTGAGTCCCAGCGCCGCCAACGGGGCGTCGAGCAGCTTGAGCGTCTGGAGCAACTTGGCCATCGCGTACATCGAGACGCCGCTCGAGAAAACGGTCATCACCGCGAACGAGAACGCGTTGACGGCGCGGGTCTTTTCGTCGAAGCGCAGCCGCAGGTACTCGGGCACCGAACGGGCCCTGGAGCCGTAGTAGAACGGCATCATGAAGACCCCGACGAAGACCATCGCCGGAATGGCGCCCACCCAATAGAAGTGGCTGGTGGCGATGCCGTACTTGGCGCCGCTGGCGGCCATCCCGATGACCTCTTGGGCGCCCAGGTTGGCGCTGATGAAGGCCAGGCCGCAGACCCAGGCAGGCAGCGCCCTGCCGGCCAGGAAGAAGTCCTCACTGGAGCGCATGAAGCGCTTCACGACGAAGCCGATACCCAGCACGAACGCCAGGTAGACCAGCATGATGGACCAATCGATGGCTGTCAGGGTCACGCGCGCGCCTCCGCCTCTCGCTCGAGAGCTTGCACCGCCGCCGGAACAAAGTCGCCGACGTCGCCCTCGATCCGCAGGGTGGCGACGCGGTCGTGATCGGTTTCGCCGCGGTTGACGACCGCGTAGGGCAACCCTCGCCGGGCCACCAGAAGCGGAATGCCGGCCGCGGGTTGAACCGAGAGCGTCGAGCCGAGCGAAAGGGCGGCGTCGGCCTCTTGGGCCTCACGGACGGCTCGGGAGACCACCTCCGGTCTCAGCGCCTGGCCGAAACTGATGGTGGCGAACTTGAGCCAGCCGCCGCACTCGCACGCGGGCGTCCGCCGCTCTTTTCTGAACCACGCGACTGCGGTGTCCGGGTCGCTTCTCTTGCCGCAGTCGACGCACTCCAGGCTGCGGTTGGTCCCGTGCACTTCGACGACCTTCTCCGCGCTGGAGCCCGCCTCCTGATGGAGTCCGTCGATGTTTTGAGTGACGATGGCCCCGACCCTGCCCAGTTTCTCCAGCCGCGCCAGCGCCAGGTGTACGGTGTTGGGCTTCGCCGCGCGGAACGCCTCCCAACCTTCGGCCTTGTAGTCCCAGTACTCCACCCGCTTGTCTTCGCTGGCCAGGAACTCTTGGAAGTAAACGGGCTGGCGTTTCTTCCAGATCCCCTGAGGTCCCCGGAAGTCGGGAATCCCGCTTGCCGTCGAGATTCCAGCGCCGGTCAGCACCAGCACGCGGTGGGTCGCAGCCAGGATACGGATGAGCTGGTCAAGAGGCCCCACGCGGCACACGGTAGCACGATCGGCCAATTGCCTGCCGCGGTCCACTTCTCGCTGCACCAAGTCGTGACGCGGCTTCAGAGGCTGCGGCTGTTGGCCTCCAGCTGTCGCGCCGAGGGAATGCTCCCCTGGATCGATTGTGTCGCGTTGTCTAGACTTGGGGCTCGCCGCTCGACGGCCGCCTGAGGAATACGTAGCCCGCGCGGAGCGCGCAAGGTCGCCAGCCCTCCGCGATCTCGCAGTTCAATCGCTCGACCATCTTGCCGAGCAACGCGGGGATCATGGTCAGCGTGGAGAATCGCAGGCTCTTGTGCTCCCAGCCCGGGGGGCCCTCCTCGGGACGCAGCGTGCGCTCGAAGAACGCGAAGTTCTTGCCCATCCCCGTGAGGGCCCAGCGCTTTCGGCCGCGCCGATCGAGCAGCGCGTCGATGTCTCGGACGGTGCTGAGTGTTATGGAATCCATGTCGAACTCGCGTTGCTTGTGGGGACGGTTGTGGGCCCGCTTGAAGAAGGCGAAATTGGGACCGACGCCGCCCAGCTTGCGCCCTTCGCCGCCGCTGGAATTGAGCAGCGCCTTGATCTGGTGCGGCAAGCGCAAAGTTATGGAGCGGATGTCGTAAGTCGTATCGATCCGTTCGCCTCCGACATCCCGCTGGAACAGGGCCACATTGCCGCCGAGCGCCAGCAACTCCCAGCCTTGCGCGGCGTGCTCCTCGAGCGCCTGCTTGATCCGATAGGGGGTCATCAGGCGGATCGACAGCACGGCTGTCTCTAGCGTCGTGGGCAGCACGGGCGCGGCAGCTGGAGGCGACGCCACGAGCCGGTGTCGTTCCTCGGATGGGGCCGGCGGTCTGAATTCGATGCCGAGGGGCTCGCCCAGCGCGCCGAGGACGAACGCGCGAAGACGGGGGTCCAGCTCGTCGCTCTGGCGCTCGAATTCGCGAAGGGCCTGGTTGAGGGTCCTTGAATCGGGGACGGACTTCAGCACGTAGGTGCGGGCGCCCTTGACGCCGCTCTCGCGGGAGTCCTGCAGTACGCCCAACCGTACGCCGCGCAGCTGGTCCCACTCGATCATATCGCGACCGCACAGAACGAACTGAAAGTGGGTGATGGCGCCAGTGTCCTCTTGCCAGACAGTCAGGTCGACCTCGTCGTCGGCGAACCACCGTTTGTGAAGGCCAGGGTCGGCCTGTTGGACGAATTTGGTATTTACTTCCGAAAGCGACATCGAAAATGACGCCTCAAAAGCGATCGAGCGCCGCGAGCATGAATAGTATCACTGGTCACGCTGTGGCCATCATGAGCCGCTCCGTCCTCAAGGCGCGCCCGGACGGCCGTTGGTCCTCGGCGCTGCTGGCTCGAGGAACCGCTCGCGGATAATCGGGCGGATCAGCGCAAGCATGCCTCGGGTCGCGCGGGCCGAACGGCGCAGCGCTTCGCGAGCCTCCCGGGCCAGCTTCTGCGCGGCAGGTTCCGGCTCCAGCTGCGCCAGGTCGGTGTCGCGCGGCGAGAGCAGCTCGGCCCGACGAAAGCGGCGGTCGAAAAAACGGACGCAGGCTTCGAAGAGCGACAGGCCATGCTCGCGGGACTGACCGGCAACCGTCTCCACGGCCTCATCGGGATGACGATAGTCGTCGGCCTGAGTGCCCCGCAACGGCTGCACCAGACCGTAGGCGCTGTCCACCAGTCTGCGCTCGACCCAGCCCTGGAACACTCGATGATAGTTGGCCAGGACCACGGCAGTTGCCGGCGCGTTGTCGCCCGGCAGCATGAAAACAGTCGACGACTCGCTCGACTGGAAAGGCTCTGCAGCGTCCTGGATGTAGTGAAGCAGGCAGGCCGCATAGCGAAACCCCCAGTAAGGGTCGCCTCGGTCGAAGGCCATGCGGGCCGCGCGAAAGTAGACCCCGGCTCGTTCGGGGGCCTTGCCCAGCGTGATGGCCGAGAGCGGAAAGTGCACGCTCTTGGCGGGATGAAACGTCTGCAGCAGGCGCCGGGACGAACTGCCGCCAAGCGGCACCAGATACGTCTGTTGCCAGGAAAGGAGCATGGAATCGTCTGGGCCGTTGGCTCCTCCATCCGGCTCGTCGACGTAGGTCTCCAGCACCGCTCGGGCCGACACGGTCTGCCCCGGAAGCTCGCCTCGAGAAGCGAAGGCATAGCCTGGATTCGTCAGCTCTATCCGGTCCGAGCGCGTCGTCACCGGCAAGGCCGCGACGGCGTCCAGCCAGTCGACATCCCGGAGCGACTCTCGCGTGAGCTCCGCGTGCCCTTCCCAGGCCCCGGCGGCAGCGGCGAACGCGGCGAGTGCGAGCGCCGACACGCAAGCGGTTCTCACGTCGCGAGCCGGCCCCACATCAAGATCCGCTTGAAGGGATAGAAGTACGGCCGTTCGCCGGAAAGCTTGGGCAAGAGTAGCTCCCGGAATCGGGCCAGAAAGCGGTCGTAGAGCTCCGGCGGCATCCGCTTCCGGTAGTCGGTCAGGAGCGTGCCTTTCACCCACTCGACCACGCCGGCGCTGGACTCCAGCAGGTGGCCGTACACCTGAAGCCGCACGTGTTGTTCCCGAAACTCGCACCGGTGCAACAACGCCGAGTACGCCTCGGGCGCCAGGACATAGCTTTCTCGGGTGTAGCCTCCGAGCGCGTCCCGAAACGTGGGTTCGCGCGCCACCTCGGAGGCCACGACGTGGGAAGGGTGATCGAAATTCGCGGGCACCTGGATGGCCAACTGGCCTCCCGGCGCGAGGGCTTCGCGCAATCGGGGGAGCAGGTCGCGATGACCGGGGACCCAGTGAACGGCGGCGTTCGAGAAGACGAGATCGAGCGACCCAGCCGGCGGCGACCACGTGCCGATATCGGCCTGCTCGAAACCCAAGCATTCCGAACCGAGGGTCGTTGCGCGCGCGAGCATCGCGGGCGAACTGTCGTATCCGGTGGTGCGGCGCGCCTTCAACTGCCGGTGCAGCCAGTGGGTGAGCTCGCCCGTGCCGCACCCCAAGTCGGCGACACGCATCGCGGGCGCGCGCCGGACGAGCGCGGCCAGATCGTAGAACGGCTGGCTTCGCTCATCTCTGAAGCGCTCGTACTGTCCGGGATCCCAGCAATCGGGTGTGGATGCGATGGCGACGGCCATAAGGCTCTCAGCCTAGCAGAGCATCCGCGTGCGGGGAGCCCTCCGCGAGCTTCAAGTTGGGCCGAGCCAGGATGTAGTAGAGGCCGCCGGAGACGAGCAGTCCCACGATCCAGGCCCCGTCGGAGAGCGTCTGGAAAAACACCGGATAGCTCGGCCCCAGCCACCAGACGAGCGCCAATCCGCCGACCAAACCGGTGGGGACGGTCTTCACCTGGATGAGCAGAAACGCTTCCATATAGATGAGGACCACGGCGATGAAGATCAGCGAACGAGAACCCGATCGGGACGCGGAGGCGATGTAGCCGGACCAGGAGACGAGGCATCCCCAAACGGTCGCCTGCACGGCCGCCCAGTTCCAGCCTCGGTCGTACGTGTAGGCGCCTTCGGCCAGGTAGAGGTCGGCCAGGAACAGCCGGGTGCGGCGCAGGATCCAGTAATCGACGATCATCACTCCCGCAATGGCCGCCAGCCCACCCGAGTACCCACCGAGCCAGCTGAAGACGTAGCCCTCTGGGTCGGCCAGGAGCTTCCACGGCATGATGGCGATGCCCATCAGCCCGGTGATGAGGCCGCCCGTCTTGAAGTCGATGTACTGCGGAAACGCATTGGAGAAGTCGTTGGCGGGACTGACGACATTGGCGGCAATGTTGACGGCGAGCGTGGCGACCACGACGGTAAACATGGCGATCGCGACGGCCCAGAAGTTGTCGAACTGCAACGCCAGCTTCATCGGGTCCCACAGTTCCTTGAGCTGTTCGGGCGGCAACTTGGACGCAAAGATGACGTTGGCGCCCGAGGTGATGAAGATGCCCATCGCGGCGAAGAGGACCATCGTGGTCGGCAGCGCGACGATCTGACCGACGGCTTGATCGCGCTGGCTATGCCCGAATCGGGTGAAGTCGGGCATGTTGAGCGAAAGCGTGGCCCAGTATCCAATCATCCCGGTGAGGGCCGGCAGGAATACCTTCCAGAACTTGCCGGCGTCCAGGGTGCCCGCGTGACTCGAGATGGCGTCGAGCCCGCCCGCATTCTTGTAGACCCAGATGCAGAGGAGCCCGGTCATGATGAGCACGAACGGAGCGGCCCAGTCCTCCACGTGTTTGACCATCTCCATCCCGCGGTAGATGACCCAGATGTTGATGCCCCAGAAGACGAGGAAACAGACCCACGTCAGGAGAGTGTGATCGCCGATCATCAACGTCGTGTCGGCCCACGCCTTGTCGCCGGAGAAGAGTCTGCAGACGGCCACGATCAAGCTGTGCAGAGCCTCGCCGCCAAGCCAGGTCTGGATGCCGAACCAGCCGCAAGCGACCAGCGCTCGCAGCATCGCGGCCAGGTTGCTTCCGAGGATGCCGTAGGAGGCGCGAGCCAGCACGGGAAACGGGATCCCGTACTTGGTGCCGGGGTGCGAGTTGAGCAAGATGGGCACCAGCACGATCGTGTTGCCCAGCAGAATCGTGAAGAGTGCCTGTCTCCAGTTCATGCCCATCCCCATCAGCGAGGAGGCGAGCATGTACGTGGGGATGCAGTGGGCCATCGAGATCCAGAGGGCGGCGAAGTTGTAAGTGGTCCAGTTGCGGTCGGCGATGCGGACCGGCGCCAGATCGTGGTTGTAGAAGGGACTCCGGCTGATGACGGACTCGTCGGCCAGCTCGGCCCTCCCATCGGCGTGATGGATCTCTTGCTTCTCGTTGCCCAAGTGCCACCTTCCTCGTGTCAAACAACACCAGGGAGCCCAGAGGCGAAGTGTGATTGCCGGCACGCGGGAAGTCAAGGCGCAGCCGGAGCGAGGCCGGATCGCGAGTTGCCACACCCGGTGCGCTGCTGTACGGTGTAAGCAGCTCGGTGAAGGTCCATGTTCCAGTTCGATTGCCCAGGCTGCGGAACGCCGATATACAGCAAGAAGCCGAAAGAGGCGGGTGGCTTCCGGTGCTTGATGTGCGGCTTCTCGGCGACGCCAAGCGAGAGCGGGGTGCCGAAGGGCTCGCAGCCTCCCGAGCCGCCCTCGGCGCCGGCGTCCGCCGCGCCGCCTCCGCCGCCGGTGGAAGCTCCTCCGCTGCCGGAAGAGTGGGAATTGATCGACCTTCTCGGCAAGGGCGGAATGGGCCAGGTTTGGCGCGCACGCCACCGCCTTACCGATGAGGTCGTGGCCATCAAGTGCCTCATCGGCGATCACGTGGAGTAGCCGCAGTACACGCAACGGTTCGCTCGTGAGGTGCAGGTGCTTCACCGTCTGACGCACCCGCACGTGACCGGGCTGCGCCACTCCGGGATCTTCCAGAAGCGTCCCTGGCTGGCGATGGAGCTGGTGCGCGGAGCGACGCTTCGGGAGCGTATGGTCGATGGTCCGATGCGTCCCCGCGATGCCGTCGAGTTCGCTTTTCAGATAGCCCAGGCGCTGGAGTACACGCATTCCAATGGCGTCGTTCATCGCGATCTGAAACCCGAAAACGTGCTCGTCGACGCGACAGCCGGCGCCAAGGTGACCGACTTCGGTCTGGCCGGGCTGCACGGTCCCAATACGGCACAGCGCCTCACCAGCTTGGGAATGGTGATGGGAACCCTCGAGTACATGGCGCCCGAGCAGATGACCGACACCTCCACGGCAGGTCCGCCGGCGGACCTCTACTCGCTTGGCGTGATGTTCTTCGAGATGCTCACCGGGCGCAAGCCGCACGGCCAGGAGATGCCGTCCTCCATCATCAGCGGCCTGCCACGCACCCTTGACGCGCTGACGGTGAACTTGCTCGATCGCAACGCTGCCCGCCGGCCCAAGGCCGAACAGGCCGTGCAAGCCCTGGGAGCGGCCCTGGCCCAGTTGGGCGGCACGCCCGCTCCCGTTTCGGCCGCCGCGGCCAAGGCCGCATCCATCGGTCCGGCGCCGATCATGTTCGCCGAGCCGAGCGCGGCCTCGCGGATCCAGGAGCCTGCCGCGACGCCTTCGGCCCAGCCTTCGAGCGCGACCATTCTCTCGAAAGGCCCGACACCCGCCCCCGCGCCCACGGCCAGCGTCGAACCGCCGGCATTTTCGCCTGGTGCCCCCGCCCCTTCGGCCGGGCCCACCGGAGTGGCCGCCAGCGGCCCGATGGCCTGGGTGATGTCCCACTCCGTCGCCGTCGGAGTGGCCGCGGTGGTCTTGCTGGCTGTCGTCGCGATGGTCGTCTTCCACGATCGCGACAAGTCCAGCCCGCCGTCTCCGCCTGCGATCCCGGCCACTCCCGGCACTGAGGATCCGGACAAGCTCGCCAACAGGCAAGGCGCCGGCGCCAGCGGGGACACGGGTTCCGTGTTCGTGGGCAGCGAACCCGCGGGCGCTCACATCTTGGACCGCAACCGCAAGGACACCGGAAAGTGCACGCCCTTCACCTTCGAAGGGTTGCCTGCGGGCGAGTTCTACTTCGTGGTGAAGTCGGACGGCTACAAGGAATCCAAATGCATCGGCGATGTGAAGCCGGGGAAGACGGTCCGGTACGCGCCCATCCTGGAGCGCGGGAAGGACTGACCGGGCGGTGGCGGAGGCGGGTGCGGAAAGGAGCGGACGGCTCCGGCGGGTCTTTCGACTCCTGACCCTTGGCGGGCTGGTGACGTTGGCGCTCCTGGCGGCGGCCTTTGCCGCGGCCTGGCGCCACATGGCCTACTGCCCGCACGACCCCTTGGCGGGCGCCGGCGCCGCTCCGCCCGACCCTGCCCTTCAGGCTCGTCTGGCCGAGCACGTCCGGCAGCTCGCCGAAGGGCTCGGGCCGCGCCACCTGGGCGCGATGCAGGCGCTCGACGCAGCCGATGCGTACATCCAGAAAAGCTGGCGAAAGCAGGGCCTTCGCCCGGTGGGCCATCCCTACCAGGTGGACGGGAGGTGGTGCCGCAACATTGCCTGCGACCTGCCCGGTCCCACCGCCGCGGAAGACACGGTCGTCGTGGGAGCGCACTACGACAGCGTTGCCGGGTCGCCCGGCGCCGACGACGACGCCGGCGGAGTCGCCGCGTTGCTCGAGCTTCCACGCCTGCTCGGCGCCCGGTCGGCCCGCCGGCCCGTGCGGCTGGTCGCGTTCGTCAACGAGGAGGACCCCTACTTCGGTACTGCGCAGATGGGCAGCCAGGTGTTCGCCGACGAGGCTTGTTCGCGCGGGGAGCCCATCCACGCGATGATCAGCCTGGACGCCATCGGTTACTACTCCGACGCGCGGAACTCGCAGGGCTATCCGACGGCGCTGGCGTTCTTCTTTCCGGACCGCGGGAACTTCCTTTCCATCGTGGGAAACGTCGGCGGCCGGGAGCTCGTGAACCGGTTTCACAGCTACCTGGCCCCGAAGCTCGGCGTGCCGAGCCTGTGCGTGGCGACCTTCGAGTGGCTCGAAGGGATCGACTGGTCCGACCACCAGTCGTTCTGGAAGGCGGGCTACCCCGCTCTCATGGTGACCGACACCGCGGTGTACCGGCATCCCGGGTATCACACGCCGAAGGACCTGCCCGCGACAGTCGACTTCGGCAAGCTGGCCCTCGTGACGGCCGGACTCGCGCGTGCCGTGCAGCGGCTGCGCGACGAGTGAGCGGCGGTCCCCCGGATTGCGCGGCAAGCCGGCGACGGGTTACCCTGGGACGCCTCCGATGGACGAAAATTCCTGCGAAACCGCCCTGCGCCGACCGTGGCTACTGCTGCTGTTCGCCGTGGCGCTGCTCTACTTCGCGCGCCTGGGCGCTCACGACCTCTGGGAGCCCGACGAGCCCAACTTCGCGCTCACCTCCCGCGAGATGATCGAGAAGGGGCAGTACGTCCTGCCGACGCTCAATGGGTCGCCGGAGGGCGAAAAGCCTCCGATGTTCTACTGGTGCGTGGTGGCGGCGTCGAAGCTCGCGGGCTGCGAGGTCTCCGAGCTCACCACTCGCATCCCCTCCGCAGTGGGCATGTTCCTGACCGTGCTGGCCGTGGGGCTGGCGGGAACGCAGGCTTTCGGCCGGCGGGCGGGGCTGCTGGCTGCGATGGTGATGGCCACGTGTCATCTGGCGGTCTGGGAAGCGCGAACAGGCCAGGTCGACGCGCTCAACTGCGGGCTCATCACGCTGGCCTTCGTCTGGTTCTATCGGGCTTCCCGGCAAGAACCGCCCTCCCTTCTGACGCTGGTGCCGGCCTACGGCTTCGCAAGCCTCGCCGTGCTCACCAAGGGACAGCCGGGGCTGCTGCTGACGGTGCCGGTGTTCTTTCTGCACGGCCTGTTGCTGGGGCGCTTTCGGCCCATACGGCGCATGCGGCTCGAGGTCGGCGTCCCGATCGGCTTGGTCTTCGGACTGATCTGGCTGGTTCCGCTCCTGCACGTGGCATCGTTCGACTTCCTGCGGACGATCCTGTACAGGCAGACGGTGGTACGCTACTTCAACCCCTGGCACCATCAACAACCTTTGTGGTACTACCTGACGACCCTTCCGCTCGATTTCCTGCCGTGGACGATTTTCTTGCCGGGAGTGGTGGCGCTGGCGTGGCGGGACACCGTGAGCAAGCGGGACCCGGGAACCCTCTACGCGCTTCTCTGGTTCGCGCTGGTGTTCCTCTACTTCTCGCTGACGCCAGGCAAGCGCAGCATCTACGTCCTGCCGGCCTTTCCGGCCCTGGCGCTGCTCACGGGCCGGTTCCTGGACGCGGCCATCGAGGCCGGCTCGGAGTGGAGGCAGTGGGTGCGAGGGCCGGCCTGGGCCTGGGCCGCGGTACTGGCGCTCGTGGGACTGGCGGCCCCCGTCCTGATTTCGCGCAGGTATCCGCCGATGATGATGCCGGCCGCGGGTCTGACGCCGCTGCTCCTGGTGGGCGTCATCGTTCTGGTGGACCGGTTGCGCCAGGCGTCGCTTGCGGCGGCCCTGGGCGCCCTGGCCACAGTGACGGTCGCGTTCAACCTTTACCTGCACGCAGTGATGCTCCCTGCGTTCAATCCGTACAACAGCTCGAGGAGTTTCTGCGCGCACTTGCTCCAGGTGCTGCCGCCAGGCGAACAGCCGATCTCTTACCGCTTCTTCCGCGGCACCTATGGCTTCTACTCGCACAAGCGCTTCGTGGTCCCGGAGTCGACCGACGAGCTGGCGAAGCACCTGCTTGCCCATCCTTCGACGGCCTTGATCGCCCAGAAGGACCAGCTGCCCGAGCTGCTTGGCGATGGCCGGTTCCGTCTCGAGATCCTCGAAGACACCACGATCGGGGCGCGCCCCATGATCCTGGCAAAGATCCGGAGAGTTGCCGGCCCGAAGCGGGAGCCTGGTCCGTGACCCAGGACGGCCCTCGCGCAGGAGCGCCGCTGCCGGCGGACGAAAGACCTCGCCTGGTCCCGGGCGACGCCCACGATGCCGAGCTCCTGGAGCGAGTTCATCCCCCGAGTTGGAAGAATCCGGAGCCCCGCGGCCCGTACAACCTCGTCGTCGTCGGTGGCGGGACGGCGGGCCTGGTCTGCGCTGCGGGCGCTGCCGGCGTGGGGGCCCG
>JACQFU010000249.1 GCA_016199905.1 Candidatus Wallbacteria bacterium | reverse complement strand
GCCACGGACATCTCCGACCGCCGAGTCTCCTTGACCCAGGCCCTACTCGACATCCGAAGCCTCGCCGGGGCGCGCGCCGCCGGCGAGCTGACCCGCGCCGCGCGGGGCGACGCCGACCAGGCCCGGGTCAACCTCGTGGCCGACGTGAAGACGGCGTTCTACGACTTGCTGTTCAGCGGGGAGGCGCACCGCGTGGCTTCCGAAACGGTCGCGCAGGTGGAGCGGCAACTCGCCCAGGCCAACTCCCTCGTCGCGGCCGGCACGGCCCCGCACCTGGACGAAATCCGAGCGGAGGTTCAGCTGGCCAACGTGAAGTCCGCGCTCATCCGGGCCGAGTACCAGACGGAAATTGCTCGCGAGACCTTGGCCCACTTGATGGCCGTCAAGGCCTCCACGCCTGTGGAGGCCCAGGGCGAATTCCTCGGCGTGGAGCCGGTTGCGACCCGCGAGGTCCTTCTGAAGCAAGCCGCCGGCGGCCGGCCCGATCTCCGCGCCGCGCGCAGACGGTTGGCCGCTGCGCGCTCCGGCCTTCGCTCCGCCCGCGCAGGCCGCCTTCCGACGGTCAACTTCACGGCGGCCTACGACAAGAGCCAGGGCCAGCGTTTCCCGCTTGGCGAGGAGCTGGATATCAAGTCGGCCACCGTGAACGTGAACCTCCCCATCTTCGATGGGCAGCTCACCGACGGTCGCGTCCAGGAAGCCGAGGCCCAGCGCCTCAAGGCCCAGCACGATCTCGAGGCGCTGGAGCAGCAGATCGAGCTGGACGTCACGCGCGCCACCGCGCTCGTGGCCCAATCCGAGGCCGTCATCTCTGCGACGCAGAAGGCCGTCCAGCAAGCGCGCGAGGCGCTCGACATCGCTAACGAAGCGTACCGCGTCGGCACTCGCACGTACCTGGAGTTGCTCGACGCGCAGCTGGCGTTGTCGGTTGCGGACATCAATCGCAGCCAGGCCCAGCGCGATTACTCCGTCGCTCGCGCGGCGCTCGACCGGGCGCTGGGTCTACCCGATCCGCGGCAGCCGCAGCTCGCGTCCTCGCGGACGACCAAGGAGACCACGAAGTGAATCCTCGAATTCCCCTGTGGCTCCTGGTGTCGGTCTGGATGCTGGCCGCCGCGCTTCCGGCCCAGGACGCAGCTGCGCCGGCTTCGCGACACGTCCTGCGCCTCACGGGCGAGCTGAGCCCCAAGGAGACGGTGCGCGTTTTCAGCCGCGTCGCCGGGGTGGTGGCGAAGGTCCACTTCCGCGAGAGCTGGTTCTTCAAGGAGGGCGACATCCTGGCCGAGATCGACCCCGCCGAATACGAGATCGACGTCGACGAGGCCAAGGCCAAGCTCGCGGGCGCCGAGGCGCGGCTGGCGGCGATGGAGGCGGGCGGCCGGCAGGAGGAGCGCGTGCGCGCGGCCTCCGACGTGGCCAGCGTGGATGCCGTGGTCACCTCCGCCCGGCGAAACCTGGAACGTGTCGGTGGCCTCTACGCCAAGGGCGGCATCAGTCGCCAACAACTCGACGACGCCCAGAGGGAGGCCGAGGTGGCCCAGGCGCGCCTGGTCGGCGCGCGCAAGTCTCTCGCGCTGGTTGCGGAGGGGCCGCGATCGGAGGACAAACGCGCGCAGCGCGCAGAGGTCGACCACGCCCGGGCCGAGCTGAAGCTGGCGGAGTTGAAACTCTCCTACACGAAGGTGCGCGCGCCATTCCGGGGCATCATCGGGCAGCGGTTGGTCGACGAGGGCACCTACGTGCTGGCGGCCAACTCTCCGCAGGCCTCCGCGCTGGCGGTCTATTCCAACGCCACCACTCTCAAGGCAATCGTCGATATCCCGGAGAAGGAGATGCCCTACGTCCGGCTGGGTTATCCCGCCCTGCTCTCCGTGCAGTTCGCTCCCGGGCTCACCTTTCCCGGCACCGTCTGCAACCTCTATCCGTATGTGGATCCGAAGACACGCAACGGCCGGCTCGAGATCGAAGTGCCCAACGACCCGGTGCGCCTGATGCCGGGCATGTTCTGCGCGGCCGTGGTCGATTGCGCGGACAAGCCGGCGCGCAACGCCCTCGAGATCCTGGGACGCCGCAAGCCCGGGATCGGGATGGAGGCCGCCCGCGCTACGCCCCCAATGCCCGCCGAGACGGGCCCCCTCCGACAATGAGCCTCTCCGATCTCTGCATCCAGCGCCCCGTGTTCGCCACGATGCTCGTGGCCGCCCTCCTGGTCCTTGGCGCCTTCAGCTACAAGGACCTGGGAGTGGATCTGTTTCCCAAGGTCGACCTGCCCAACATCGTCGTCACCACGCGCTTTGCCGGCGCCGGTCCGGAGGAGGTGGAGACGCAGATCACGAAGGTGATCGAGGAGGCGGTCAACACCATCTCGGGCATCGACGAGCTGCGCAGCTCCTCCTTCGAGGGCATCTCGCAGGTGGTCGTCGTCTTCAAGTTGAATCGAGACCCGTCGGACTGCGCGCAGGACGTGCGCGACCGGGTTGGCCGCATTCTGGCGAAGCTGCCGGACGGCGTCGAGCCTCCGATCATCGAGAAGTTCGACCCGGACGCCGCGCCGGTGATCAGCGTGGTGGTCGCCTCACCCTGGCCCCACAAGGAACTGACGGAATTCGCCAAGAAGAGGATCAAGGAGTCGATCGAGTCGGTGCCGGGGGTCGGCCAGGTGAACATGGTCGGCGGTCGCGAGCGCGAGGTCCACGTGAACCTGGACTCCGATCGGCTTCGCGCGCTGGGCGTGACGCCGCACGACGTCAAGGAGGCGCTGAAGCGCCAGAACCTGGAAGTGCCCGGCGGCCTGGTGGAGACCGGCCCGCGCGACATGGTGCTGCGGACCATCGGCCGGGTGGGGCGGGTGGAGGACTTCCGGAAGGTGGTCGTGAAGGAGGTCGGGGGGACGCTGATCCGGATGGAGGACCTGGCCGCGGTGACGGACGCCGAGCAGGAGCAGCGCACGATGGCGCGTCTGGACGGCACCAACGCCGTGGCGTTGATCGTCCAGAAGCAGTCCGGCACAAACACCGTTCAGGTGGTGGCGGCGGTCAAGCAGCGGCTGGAGGAGCTGAAGGCGATCGTGCCCTCCGAGGTGAAGCTGGAGACGGTGCGCGATCAGTCGCGGTTCATCCTCGCGGCGTTTCACGCCGTGATGGAGCACCTGATCCTGGGCGCCTTGCTGGCCAGCCTGGTGGTGTATCTGTTCCTGGGGAACATGCGCTCGACGCTGATCGCGGCGGTGGCGATCCCGACGTCGGTGATCAGCACCTTCACGCTGATGCGCTTCTACGACTTCACGCTGAACCAGATGTCGCTACTGGCGCTCGCGCTGGCGGTCGGCCTGGTGATCGACGACGCGATCGTCGTGCTCGAGAACATCTTCCGCCACATCGACGAGCGGGGCTCGACGCCGATGGCCGCGGCCAGCGAGGCCACCCGCGAGATCGCGCTGGCCGTGATGGCGACGACCTTATCGCTGGTAGTCATCTTCCTGCCCGTAGCGTTCATGCCGGGCATCATCGGGCGTTTCTTCAAGGCGTTCGGGTTGACGATGACGTTTTCGATCCTGGTGAGCATGCTGGTCAGCTTCACCCTGACGCCGATGATGTGCAGCCGGTTCCTGCGGCGCAAGGGAGAGGGTAAAGGACACGGAGGCTCCGGCGGGTTGGATTGGTTCCACTCCAGGATCCAGAGCGCGTACCTAGCCCTCCTCGGCCGTTCGCTGAAGCACCGGTTCGTGGTCGTGATCGCCGCCGGGCTCTGCATCGTGTCCACCGTCCCGATACTCAAGATCGTAGGCAAAGACTTCATCCCGTTCGACGATCAGTCGGAGTTCCTCATCAACATCAAGGCGCCAGAAGGCACGTCGATCCAGTCGACGGGGAAGATCCTCTCCGACATCGAGCGCCGGCTCAGGGGGCTGGGCAACGTCGAGAAGGTGC
>JACQFU010000248.1 GCA_016199905.1 Candidatus Wallbacteria bacterium | reverse complement strand
GGGCGATGACGCCCGTCGAAACGATCCCTCCGAAGAGGGGGGCGATGATGTTGGCCAGACCCTGCCCGATCAGCTCCAGGTCGGGGTCATGGCGATCGCGCGTCATGCTGTCGGCCACCAGGGCCGAAAGCAAACTCTCGAGACTGGCCAGGAACGCAATGGTGCAAGCGGGAACCACGAGCCCGCCCAGTTGCGACAGCCCCAGGTGAGGCATGCCGTGGTACGCCAGCGAGCGAGGCAGGTCCCCCACTCGGCTGCAAGCCGGAAAGAGCGTCTCGGCCGCGAACGTTCCGGCGATGGCGCCCAGCAAGTGTCCGGGAAGTCGCGGATTGAAGCGGCGAGCGAGGATGAGGGTGGCCAGCGTCACAAAGGTGATCGTAGCTGCGCCGGCCTGGAAGCTCCCCCAGTGGGAAGACAGCCACGTGAAGGGAACGTACATCCCCTCATGCCCCCGCTTCACTACGGCTCCCAACGCCATGGGCAGCTGGCCATCGACGATGAGCACGCCAATGCCGCTGGTGAAGCCGACAATCACGGGCAGAGGCACGATGGAGATCCACCGCCCCCAACGCAGCAGCCCTACCATGCACTGCACAGCGCCTGTGAACAGGCCGCACGCCAGGAGTCCCTCCAGCCCGTAGGTCTGTACGACGCCGAGCGCCACCACGGACACGGCCGCCGCAGGACCCGTCACCGCCACACGCGATCCGCCCATCAGCGCCGCAATCGCGCCGGCAAGGATGGCACTGGTGAGCCCTGCCCCCGGATGGACTCCCGAGGCGATGGCAATGGCAATGGAAAGCGGCAGCGCCACCAGGGCCACCGCCACTCCCGCGTTCACGTCGGACCAGAGCGTTTCGGCCCCCAGCATCTGGGACCAGCTCTCTGCGTACTGCTCCGCCAGTGCCGCGATGCGGCCGGGCAGGGCGACTCGTTCTTCAGGGTTGGACGGCATCTCCCTCACACTCCAGATCGGACAAAAGTCCTGGTTGGAAAGGCGATTTTGACAACGAAGCCATCCCAGTTATCGGCAGGCTTCCCGCGGAGTTCGACGGGAATGATCGCGAAGAGCGAACCGCGGCCTGTCAGTTCCCCAGCCGGGAGTCCGGTCCGGGAACGGGTGCCCGCGGCGGCCAAGCGATCAGGTGCGTGCCGAGCGAACGGCCGCGCTCAACTTGTCGGCGTCGAGCTGACCGCGCGCGCGCAGTTCGTCGATGCTCTCCTGCAATGCTCGCATGCGATGCGACATCAGCTTCAGCAGGGAGAGCACGATGTGGGGATCGGCCTGGATGCGCCCCAAGAGCGTGTCGCGAGACAACGACATGATGCGGGCCGATCCCTTGACCGTGGCCGTTGCCAGTCGCGGCTTGGAGTCGAGGAGCGCCATCTCGCCGAGATAATCGCCCTTGCCCAGCGTGCAAAGGACCGTGCGCTGGCCTTGAATGTCGGCCGAGATCTCGACTTGCCCTTCCTGGATGACGTACATCACATCGCCGGGATCGTTCTCGTGAAACAGGACGATCCCGTCGGCGTAGGTGGTTCCAAAGAGGCCGCTCGAGCCAGTGCTGGTCATCTCGACACTCTCCCTGAGATCGCGTCACGCCACGCGGCTGCCTGCGGACGCCCGCGCCGGAAGCAGCCCGGGCAGTTCCGAGAGCGCCCGGATCTTGAGGCAATCGGTCGCCGGGTGGGCGCCCGTCGGGTCGAGCAGCACCGGGGTGATGCCCGCCCGTCTCGCCCCCAGGACATCCACCGAGTACAGATCGCCGACGTGCACCGCCTCTGAAGCCCGGAATCCGGTCCTCGCCAGCGCCAACTCGAAGATTCGCGGATCCGGCTTCTCGATGCCCACGACGTGCGAATCCAAAATAGTGTCAAAATATCCGCTGAGGCTTTTTTTCGACAGCCAGGACTCCACGCGGCCGTCGGCGTTGCTCACCACGGCCATTCTATAGCCTGCACGACGCAGCATCTCAAGGGCCGATTTTGTCCAGGGGCGGACGTGCATCCAGAGGCCAACCTTCTCGTGGCGAGCCTTCAGGATCGGCACGAGAGCTTCGAACTGCCCGGCCGAGACGCCCGACTCGGTGAGCATCACCTGGAAGTAGTGTCGCCAGCGACGAGCGTCCGTCGAGTCCTGGTGTACCTCCAGGAGAAGATCGGTCTCCACCCGCGCATGCGCCTCTGCGCGCCTCAGCGCCGTTGGGCTGACGTCGGCCCCGACCTGTCGCGCGGCGCGGGCCAGGAACGAATAGTCGATGAAGAGCAGCGTGTTTGCGGCATCGAAGAGGACGAGCCGTATCCCTGCCGGCAGGCTGCGCATCACGTCGCCGACGGAGGGCCGCCCGGAACCGGAGGCTGGTCGTGGACCCCGGATGAACCTGCGCAGCAACTGGGGACAGCCGCTTCGCCGGCGGGCGTCAGGGAAGCGCGCAGGACCTTGGAGCCCGAGTGCATGAACAGGCTCCCGACTATCGTCAGAAAAACGATGCCCAGGCCGGCGAGCAGTACATGAGTCTGCAAGGCCGTTTTCATCTCCTGCAGCCGCCCCCCGGCAGAGGCAATTTGCTGTTGCGCCTGCTTGAAGTCTCCCGCGGAGCCCGCCGCGCGGAGCTGCTCTGCGGCCCCGCTCAGGTCGGTGTCGAAGTGGGTCACGCAGGCGACCATCAGGAACCAGCCAACGGCTGCGCCGATGATCGCGCCGCCGCGACTTGCAGGCTGGCTGCGACCCGCACGATCCGACTTCGGACATTTTTCCTCCAGCTTCTCTCGGTGGATGAATCGACTCTATTGGTCGCGGGCGCGGGGTCCAATCCTGGCCCGGTTGGAAACCCGCGAACCCCATCGTGACACCGCTGCCGCCGACGAGTCAAGCCGCCCCGCCGTGCGCTATAGTTGTGCCGGCCCGGGAGGCGAACCGGGTCGAACATGCGAAACTCAGCCAGGACGCAGGTCGCGCGCCGCGCCGCCGAGATGATGTACTTCGACGGCGTCAAGGAGTACCTGCGCGCGAAGCGAAAAGCCGCGCGCGAACTGGGGCTCGAGGTCTTTCCGAACAATGTGGAGATTCGCTCGGAGCTGGACCTGCTGGCCGACGAGCAAGAGGGGCCGGCCCGGCTGCAGCGGCTGCAGGCGTTGCGCCGGCGGGCCCTGGAGTTGATGGAAGCCCTCGAGGGATTCTCTCCCCGCTTGATCGGCAGCGTCCTGTCCGGCCAGATCCGCAAGTCCAGCGACATCGACCTGCACACCTTCGCCTATCGCCACCAGGACGTCGGCGTGCGGCTCGCGGAGGCAGGCTTCGACGCCGCACTGGAAATCGTCCAGGTCAGAAAGGGGGGCGAGGACCGGGACTTCCCGCATTACTACGTCGAACTGCCGGAGGCCGTCGCCGACGTCTCCGTCCTGTCGCCCCACGAGCTGCGCCGCCCGCAAAAGAGCAGCATTACCCATCGGACGATGGACCGGGCCACTCCCGGCCGCGTGCGCAAGCTGCTGGAGCGTACGGCCCAAGAGTAAGCGACTTCCCTCGGCCGGGAATCAGCCCTCTGGCCGCCCCCCCGGGCCCAGTTGCGCGGAAAGAGCCGCCAACGTTCCATCCTCGGCCGCACGCTCGCTGCCCCATTTGCGCAGGAACTGGCGGAGCTTGCGGCCGCGGCCACGACGTTCGGCGCCAGCCAGCCGACCCAGGGCTGCCGCGAGGACGTGGTCCTGCAGCAGGCGCTTCACTTCACGGCGCATCTGTTTGAGGCGCCCATTCCAGACGTGGTGGTCTTGCACGTGGCCCAGCATTCCCTGGACGTTGGAGGCAAGCGAAAGACCCGCGTCAAAGGTCTTTCCTTTTGCCGAGGGGAAGGCGCCGCGCACCATCTCCATCGCGTAGCGCAAGTGCTTGGCGGCAATGCGCATGCGATGCGCGGCAGCCAGATCGCCGCCGGCCAGCAGCTCTTCCTCCAGTCCTATCAGCTCCTTCAGAAGCGCGCCAATCGCCTCGCGCATCGAGCCCGGGACGGGCGCTCCGCGCTCCGGCCGTCCCGCGCGGGCAGAGTGAAGCTCGCGCGGCAGCAACGCCGAAGCTTCCAGGAACCGCGCCACCTCCGCCCTCATGGGAGACAAATCATCCTCCCGCTCCAGGCGAACGCGATTGCGCGCAAAGCGCAGCGCGGCAGCGCGAGCCGGATCGCCCAGCGGTCGCAGTCTGACAAGGTGGCGGAGGAAGACATCGGCGTCGCGCACGAGGCCCAGCGCCCTCCCGAGATTCCGGGACATTCTTCGCAGTTCCCGGGCCGTGCTCTCGCCCAGCACGCTGCCGAACAGCCCTAGGGCCGCCCGGAAACGGCGCGAGCCGACCCTGGCCTGATGGATGGTCTCGATCTCCTCATCGCCGCACGCGATCTTCCGACACCACTCTTCGAGAGTCTCGAGCGACCGCTCTACCAAGCGCCGCTCCGACGAGGCTGCCTGCGAAGGGTTCACGGCTCTATCCACGGATTGCGCACCACGACGCGCCTGGCAAAGGCGTGCTCGAAGAGGTCCTTCTTCCCTTCGCCGCCCAAGCAATCCAGAGTGCTGACACGCGAGCTCACCGGCTCCACCACGACGCTCTTTTTTTCCAGCCGGAGTCGCAGGGTGTCAACCGCCTGCGAATGGGAGCGATCGAATCCGTCCGCCAGACGGACGATGCCGGCGAGCATCTCGACTCGGCGCCTGTCGTCCTTGTCGAGCCGGGCGAACGCCTCATGCTTCAAGCTGGGGAAGCCCTTCCGGTGATAGCGCGCGATGAGCGCGACCATGTCGCGCTCTCGCCCCGGCAGTTTCAACAGGTCGCTCTTCTGGATCAGCTCGTAGCTGTGCTTGTGGTGACTGCGCATCTCCACGGAGAGACCGATGTCGTGCAGCAGCGCACTGAGGGCCAGCAGGTTTCGATCGGCGGGGTCGAACCGAAAGCTCGGCGCCAGGGCATCGAAGACTTCCAGGCTCAGGTCGCGCACCTTCAGCGCATGGCGAATTTCGGTCGTCTCGGCTTCCTCCAAGGGCCGCGAAGCCAGCGCCAGGATGGTGCGGAACATGTTCTGCTTCACCCGGATCGACTCCTCGACCACAACTCCGTACTTGAGCCCCCGGTCGAGCGTGATCACTTCCTTGTAGCCATAGGTCTCCATCAGCACTTTCACCACGCCGGCACCTCCGACGATGATGTCGGCGCGATTGGGATTGAGGCCTGCAAGGGACTTGCGCTGCAAGATCTTCTTCTCCATCAGCGACAGGTACATCTCCCGGACGGCCTTGAAGTTCATCTGGAAGAACGTCCCCGCAAGGACCGAGCCGTAGCGCAACACCTGCTTCATCTGCAGCAGATTCATCGTGGTGCCGCCGCTGCCGTAGAGGCGGCGCTGGCCCGGCTCGACCAGAGCGGGCGGCAAGGTCTTGCGAAGCTCGCTCTTGATGTGTTTTTCCATCGCCTCCATCTCGGAGCGCTTGGGTGGGTCGTTCTTGAGGAACCGTTCGCTGAGAATGACGGCACCGACCTCCGCGCTGCGGGCCTCGCGGATCTCCCGACCGCTTCCGATTACCAGCTCGGTGGAGCCGCCTCCAACGTTGAAAAGCAGGTAAGGCCCCTCGGTAAAGCCGGGTTCGTGACTGCACGCCAACGCCACCAGGCGGGCCTCCTCGGAACCGGAGAGGATCTCGAGGTCGAAGCCGGTCTCCTTGACTACTCGGTGCGCAAAGTCGGCCTGGTTTAGTGAGCGGCGCACGGCAGAGGTGGCCACGACCCGCGAGCGGTCGACTCCGAAGCGGTTGCAGATCTCGCGATACTCCTTGAGCGTCTGGATCGCGCGGCCCTGGGCCTCTCGCGACAGCACGCTGGTGCGCGTCACCCCCTCGCCCAGGCGAGGCGTGTCCTTGATGTCGTAGACAACGTCGAACCTCCCGTCGTCATCCATGTGAACGATAAGAAGGTGGAGCGAGTTGGTACCGCAATCGATGGCCGCTAGCCTCATGCGACAGATGATAACAGGCCGGGCAAAGCGCGATGAGCATGTGGCGCGCATTGGCCGGTGGAAGCGGGATCCCGTGCGCCCGAATTGTGTTTACTTCCTGTTTGGAAATAGGGTATACTCCTTCCCGGCGGTTCATGGAGCTCCTTATGCCTTGGCTCGGGAGGGCTTTCTCAAAAAAGGGTGGAACTCCTTGGGCCAAACAACCCCGTCACCAGGTCAAAGGAGTAATTGGGCATGCCATTCGAGGACAAGAAGGTCATCTGTAGGGATTGCAGCAAGGAGTTCATCTTTTCGGCGGGCGAGCAGGAGTTCTTCGCCCAGAAGGGTTTCACGAACGCGCCCTCCCGCTGCAAGCCCTGCAACGCAACACGCAAGGCCTCGGCCGCCAGTGGTGAGCCGTCGCCGGCCGGAGGGGGCGGGGCGGGCGGGCCCCGGCAGATGCACGACGTCACCTGTGACAAGTGCGGCAAGCAGACTCGAGTTCCATTCCGGCCGACGGGGAGAAAGCCGGTGTATTGCAAGGAGTGCTTCCAGGAGATGAGGTAGCACGGTGCGCGTCCCGGGCTTCGAGCCCGGGTCGCCCGCCGCTGTGGCTCACCCCGGTCGAACTCATCAGGCTCGCGCATCATGGCGCCGTTCGGTTCTTTCCCTCCCGAGATCCGGCTGCGAGCGCCCAGTGGTGTTGTGTGCCCTCTTTAACTCTTCCTGCCCCTGAAGGTCTGGCAGGTGCTCATTAACCCTATCCGGCAAATTTGCCTGTCGAGGCTGCGCGCCCTGCGGGGTGCAGCGCGCCTTCAGCTTCCGTTCCCGGTCACAGCCCAGACCGGCAGACCCGATGGCGGGTCGGCGCCGTTCGGCTGTCCCAACCAACATCCGGCCGCGGATCACTCGCACCGGTCGAAATCGACCGGCCCGGCGACCTCATGATTACAGTCCGCGGCTCCATCTTTCTTGCCAAGCAGGGAAGCGCGCGCGTCGCAGCCATCGGTTGCGTCGCGCTCGCGCCAAACGTTTCGCTTGTGGCCCTCCGCGGCGACGCAGCTCCACGATTGCTGCGGCCTGCCTCCCGGAGATCGTCGCCACCGGCGCCTTGCCGTCCCGCCCGCGTGCACTCGCCGCGGCGGTCGATGCTTGCCGCCTCCCTGTCCGGGCAAGACACCAATCGTCCGGAGGTGGTCTTCCTCGATGAAGAGAATGCTGATCAACATGGTCGATGTCGAGGAGAGCCGTATCGCGATAGTGAACGACGGCGCGCTCGAGGACCTATACGTCGAATCCGCCGGCCGCGAGCAGGTCAAAGGCAACATCTACAAAGGCGTTGTCGTCAGCATCGCCAAGAGCCTGCAGGCGTGCTTCGTCGACTTCGGCGGCAGCCGGGCCGGCTTCCTGCCGATCGACGAGATTGATCCGAAGTTTTACCGCAGCGCCGACGGCGCCCGGGTAGCCTCCCACGGCAGCCAGCGTCCGCCGATCCAGGACGTGATTCGCCTCAAGCAGGAGCTGCTGGTGCAGGTGGTCAAGGAGGAGATCGGCTCCAAGGGCGCCAGCATCACGACCTACATCTCGCTGCCGGGCCGCTATCTGGTGTTGATGCCGGGTTCGGAGGAAGTCGGC
>JACQFU010000298.1 GCA_016199905.1 Candidatus Wallbacteria bacterium | reverse complement strand
GTCTGGAAGATGTCCGGAGGACCCAAAGGACCCGGCAACACCGAGCCCCCCTGTTCGATGGAGCAGTCGGCCGGATAGATCACGTTCAACCTGTAGAGCTCTGCGTCGGGCGTCAACAGCGCAGCCAGCAGCGGCACCGGATCGTTGGCGCCGAACGGGCGAATCCTGTACTCCGCGTCGCCGGCCTCGCCTCGCAGCAGCCGCTGCGCGGGCGTGCCGGCCTGGTCCGGATCGACCTGCTGGGCGTCGGGGACCGCCGGACTCTCTTCTTCCCAGCTGCTCGATCGGAAGATCCCCGCCAGCCCGGCGACGTTACTCGAAGCCTCCGGCCTTGGCTCCAGGTGCTCGTGATACGTGATTCCGATCGACACGGCCGCCGCCTGGTCGGCGCCCGGACAGTAATCGAGCCAAAGTTGAACGGCTTTTCCCGTCAGCTCCAGGCTTGCGCGCGTCCTGTGCCAGGCCACGCCGCCCGCCTCGACCTCGAGCGGGATCTTCGGCTCCGCCGTCCGGACCGGCCCGCCCGCGCTCGTGGCGGCCGCCCCAAACGCGAGCGCCGCAAGAGTCAAAAGCCATCTGCGAGGAAGCTGCGTTCCGCTCATCGGCAAGAGGATACCCCTTCCGCGCGTTGGCGGGAGGATGATGCGTGTATTTGAGATTGGAGACCGGAGATCGGAGACCGAGAGATTTGGAATCCTTCCTCTCAAATCTCAAGTCTCGAATCCCCAGGCCCCTCCCGGAACTCCAGTCACCGCCCTCTGCGTCCATTCCCCCCGATCTCCTGCCAAGACTCGCCTCCGCCTGCCCGATGGGGCTAGAGTGATGCCCTGTTGCCCGAGAGCTCCGCATCCGAGAGGCGCCCTGACGCGTCCGGACCGTCCGGGTCCTGGATGAGTCTGATCGCCGTGGTTCTGCCTCACGAGCGCGTGACGGCGGCATTGCTGTTCCTCCAGTTCTTCCTCACCGTCACTTCGTATTACGTCCTCAAGGCCATTCGCCAGTCGAAGTTCCTCGAGGAGCTGGGCGCCTCGCGCCTCCCCTACGTTTACCTGGGCACGGCGCTGCTCATAGGCGCCGTTGTCGCGGCCTACCAGCGAGCCGTGCACCGGCTGCCGCGGCAGAAACTCCTCGCCTACTCGACTGCGAGCTTTGCCGGGGCAATGGTCGTGTTCTGGGGCCTGTTCCGCGTGGCTCCGGATTCGAGCTGGGTCGCGGCCATTTTCTATCTCTGGGTCAGCGTTTTCAATGTCATGGCGATCACGCAGTTCTGGAGCTTCGCCAACGACTTGCTGGATCCGCGTCAGGGCAAGCGCCTCTTCGGGTTGATCGGCAGCGGCGGCATTCTTGGCGGCGCTGCCGGCGGCCTCATCGCCACGCTCTGCGCCTCCTGGCTGAAGACCGAGAACCTCTTGCTCGTCAGCGCGCTGCTCATCCTGCCCGTAGCGCCCATTGTCGGACTGATTCACCGTCGCGACCTTGCCGGCCGCAGGAATTCCGGAGAGCTTGCCCGGCCGGCGGCCTCCGTCGCGGGCGATCCGCCCGGATACCTCGACGGGCTCCGACTCATCGCTGCCAGCAAACACTTGCAGAGCATCGTCCTCATCATCGCCTGCATGCAGGTCGTATCCACGATCGTCGACTACCAGTTCAACGTCGGCGTCGATCGCTACTTTTCGAGGGCCAACGCGTCGGCGGGCACCGGCGATGCCCGGCGAACGGCGTCCGTGGAGGCGGCCTCCAACGCGCTGGCGGCTGTGGCGCGTCTCTTTGGCAGTGCGACGCTGGTCGATCTGCCTTTCCGTGAGCTGGTCGGCGCGGGCCAGGCCGTGCCGAAGATCGGCAAGGACGCAATGACGGCGTTCTACGGCTCCTTCTTCGCTGTGCTCAACGTGTCGAGCTTCGCGATCCAGCTGCTGCTCACCAGCCGCTTGCAACGCAACTTCGGCGTGGGGCCGTCGCTGTTGCTGCTGCCCTTGATGACGATCGCGGGTTCGGCTGCGTTCCTGCTGCTGCCGGCCTTCTGGCTGGCCTGTCTCCTGAAGCTCGACGATGGCAGCCTCAACTACTCGATCAACAACGCCACCCGCGAGCTGCTCTACCTGCCGGCCCGTCGCGAGGTGAAGTACAAGGCGAAGGCGTTCGTCGACATGTTCTTCTATCGCTTCTTCAAGGGACTGGCAGCCATGCTGCTGCTGGGCCTGGTGGCGGCGGGGTTCGATCGGCCGCGAGTTCTCGCCGCGCTGGTGCTGGCGACCGGTGTCGCATGGATCTGGGTTGTCGAGAATGCCCGGCGCGAATACATCGCGCAGCTGAGAGCGGCTATCGATCGATACACCTCGGGCATGACCCAGATGGGGAGCGGTTTCTTCCAGCGCATGGTGGCCAGGGAGGGGGCGGGACTCGGGCAGGCGTCGGAGCAGAAACTGATCCTGGAGCTGGGCAACTACTTCATGGCGCTGCTGGGCAGCTCGGCGGGACTGGAGTCGAAGGCACGGGAAAAAGTCGAGCTGCACCTGGACAAGCTGATGCGACGGATCTTCACGTTGGTCGGACAGATCTACGATCCGGTCGACGTTGGCCGCGCGTACGGAATCTTGCGGATGGGGCCCGATGCGCCGCGCGCGCTGGCCATCGAGCTGCTGGACAACGTGGTCGCAGGCCGGGCTCGCAAGCTGTTCGTGACCATCGTGAGCGACGACCTCACGCGGCAGGAGCAGGCCGAGATTGGCCGGCGGGCGTTGAACCTGGACCTCCCGGGCGCGCGGCGCTACGTCGAAGAAATCCTTCGCGCGCCGGCGCCCGAGACGTGAGCGTCAGGTCGTCCGCCGCCGCCCCCAGCTCAGCTGGCCGACGAGCCCGACGCGGAGCCCGAGTCGGCGGTCTGGCCGCCTGAGCTTGCAGGCTGCGCGCCGTTGTTGCCGATGGGGCCGTGCTCGCTGCAGGTGATGCCGAAGTTGTCGTTGGTCAGCGTGTAGTGGGCGAAGCTGCCTTTGCCGGCGCCGGGGTCGTCGACCTTGCTCTGGATGTAGCCGCCCTTCACGAGGTCGTCGGCGATCTTGGCCAGGTCCCGCTCGGAGGTGCCCTTGTCCAGGTTGTACATCTCCACCGCGCCGGCGATGGTCTTCTGGTTGGCGAAGCACGCCTTGAGTTGCGCCTTCTTGCGGGCCTGCACGTAGTTGGGCACCGCGATTCCGGCCAGCACGCCGATGATGGCGATGACGATCATCAGTTCGATGAGGGTGAAGCCCTTGCGGATTGCGCGCTTGCGAAGATTCATCATGGTGACTGCTCCTCTCTGGCCTTGGTGGCCTTCCGTCCGGACCCGTTCGTTCGCCGGTTGCCCAACAGACGCGACCGGATAACGACGGTTCAAAGGGATTTTTCGAAGGCGAGAACAGCGGCGCCCGCAACGCGACAACCACGGCTTCCGGAGAGCCGAAGGCCGCCGAAGCGGAGCCCGAGACTAGCGGGGCAGAGGCACCCGGATCGCTCGATATCCGGCGGCGCCGCCTGCCAGATAGACCAGCGTCTTCTCCTCGGGATCGACGGCGAGCACGCGCGCCGGACCAGCCAGGACCGCGTCGTCGGCCAGGGAGATCGACGCTCCCTGTTTGCCGTCCGGGCCGACGAGCAGAACGCGGCAAGCGCCGGACAGGTCGAAGGTCCGCACGACCACTGTGCCGTCGGAGAGCGCCGCCATCGGTTCCCAGCGAGACGCGAGCTCGAGCTTGCCCTCGTAAAGGACCTTGTGGGAGTCGGGCTTGGAATAGGCCACGATCCGTCGGGTCTTGCCGCTGAGACGATCCTGGACGGCGAGCACTCGGCCCTCCGGATCCACGACGGGACCGGTCTCCACCGAGAACGAACCGAGCAAATCCCCCTTCGAGGAGAACTTCAGGATCTTCAGCTCCGCGCCATCCAGGCCGTAGAGCTGCCCTCGGGAATCGGCGTCGACTCTGTCGAGCTGGAGGAACTCGCCTTCCTTGAGGCCGCGGGCGCCGGCGCTGCCCAGCAGGGGACCATCGGATTTCACATGGTAGATACGGCCGGTGCGGCGATCGCCCAGCACGAGGCTGCCGTCCGACAGCGCCCGCACGTCGCGGATGTGCGGAAGCGGAACGAACAGGGAACCGGCGCGCTGGCCCCGGTTGTCCAGGATCGTCATCTTAGCCTCGCCGTCGGTCGTGAGCAGCAACCGCTCGCCTGGCATCGGCGTCCAGGCCAGATCGTCGATGCTGGCGATGGGCGGCAGGGAGATAGTGACGCGCGTGCCGCCCGCGAGAGCTTGGCCGGCGCAGGCCACGATCATGAGGAAGGCGGGTAGGGACCTTCCTACTTGCTGGAGCGACTCAGTCTGCGCGCGCGGAAGGTGGGAGAGCGGTTGGCGTCTCGCTTGAAAAAAGTAGGGCGGGCGTCCCTGCCCGCCAATGGTGATGCGGCTTCCGGGCAGGCACGGAGGCCTGCCCTACTGATTTCCCCATGAGCCGCGCGCGCACTCCCCCGCGGCGGCTCCGTCATCTCGCCACGGGGCTGGCCAGAACGAAGGGCGCCAGCGGCAGCACGGGCGCTACCATCGGGACGCTCGCGGGGCCGAAGACTACGGGCGCCACGGCGGGAGTCGCGTGCGACCCAGCCAGGGGCGGATGGCCGAGGATGGGTGAGAGCGCAGACAGTGCGGGCGGCGGGATTGGCGGGGCTGCCGGCTCGAGAGCGATCTCCGGAGCGACTGCCGCCCTCGGCTGGCCGCCGGCGGGAGTCAGCCTGGCGTGCCCGCAGTACGTGAATCGATGGTATCCCTTTTCCAGGTTGAGGAACTGCACTCGAGGCACCACTGCAGTGATGATCCAGACGGGCAGCCCCGTCTGGGGGTTGACCGAAACGCAGATCCCGCTGTGCTGGATCTTGAACTTGCGCTTGCCCAGATCCTTGGTGAGGCCGAAGAACAGAAGGTCCCCTGGCCTTGCCCGTTCGCGCGGGAAGGTCGTGGGGTCGTGGACCTCGGGTTCCGGGAAGTATCGGAAGTCCGGCGAAACGCGCGTGAAGGCGACTACGTTGCGGACCCTGCGCGCGAGGAGCTCGTCGTCGATGGGCGCTGCGCCGCGCCCTTCGCGGAAGACTTCCGGCTGGCTTCTGGCCACGTCCAGAATCGCCCGGGTCATCGGGAAGCCGGCGGCTTCGACGGCCCGGATCAGCAGGTCGATGCAGACCAGCACGTCCTCCTCGCGGTTGTCGACCACGCCGTCGCCGTCGTTGTCCTTGCCGTCGTGGGCCCAGCCTGCGTGCAGTCCGTCCGGGGTCTGGCCCGATTCGTCGAGCCGCAAGCTCGCGGCGTCGTCGAAGGCCAGCCCGATCATGTCGCGCGCAGCGTGGACGATATCGCGGAAGTCGGGAACGCCGTCGCCGTTGCGGTCGCTGGCGAGAAACTCCTTCTCCGGTTGGTCGTTGGGCCCCGGGTAACGGTCCTCCGGGAGGAAGCCGCGAAGCAGCTCCTGCGACCGCATGAAGCCGATCGCATCCCCGTAGCTCACCTTCGCGTAGCCGGGCGCGGCCTTGGTGTCGAGCAGCAGCACGCGCATGCCGGCATAGAGCGTCATCCGCGCCTCTCCCGTGACGCTCGGCCGGTCCAGAAGCGGCGAGATCGCTCGGTTCACCACTGCCCAATCGTCGCCGGCCGCCCGGCCGGAGCTGGCCAGGACCAGCACGATCGCCACGACCGCTTGCCGGAATCGACTTCCGAGAGGCTCGGCCTTCATCGACTCCGTTATCGGCCCCGCCGGGCTTGCCTTTGAAGCGCGACACGATTGCCCCGTATTCCCCCCGGGATTGTCTTTTCTCCTTGCGGCGCCGTGCACCCCGACGCGATACAATGGGTGTCTGTCTTCAAGGAGGCTCAGATGTCCGCAAACCTGTCCGTGACCTTCACAGGAATCAAGTTCGAGAATCCGTTCATGCTTGCGTCGGCTCCGCCAACGGAGTCGGAGAGCAACATCCTGAGGGCCTTCGAGGCCGGCTGGGGCGGCGTCGTCACCAAGACGATCGGCATGCATCCGGTGGTGAACGTGAAGGGCCCGAAGACGAAGTTCTTCCGCACGGACACGGACAAACCGCGCATCTCGATGCAGAAGCGGCCCAACGCCGTGCTGCACTCCTCATGGAACTGGGAGCTGATCAGCGACAAGCCGATCGACTGGTGGGTGCCTCGCCTTGCGCGCATCAAGAAGGAATTTCCGAACAAGGTCCTGATCGCCTCCATCATGGCCGGCTCCGGCAGCGACAAGGAGTACCAGCACTGGCAAACTCTCGCCAAGGCCTGCCAGGAGCAGGGCGTCGACGGCCTGGAGCTGAACTTCTCCTGTCCGCACATGGACCGCGAGGACATGGGTTCCAACGTGGGCAAGAACGAGAAGCTTTGCAACGAGGTGGCCAAGTGCGTCACGGCCGTCGCCAAGGTCCCGGTCTGGGTCAAGCTCACGCCCGCCACCACCAACATCGCTTTCGAGGCTCGCGGCGCCTTCAGCGGCGGAGCCCGGGCCGTCGTCTCGACCAACACCTTCCCCTCGCTGCCGGTCATCGACCCGGAGACGCTGGAGTTCGAGATGAATGTCGACGGGCTGGTCAGCTCGGGCGGCCTGGGCGGGCCAGCCGTGCTTCCGCTGTCGCTGGCCAAGATGTCGCAGCTCACACAGGCGTTCCCCGACAGGGAGTTCAGCGGGATCGGCGGGATCAGCGACTTCTCGCACGCCCTCAACTACTTCCTTCTCGGTTGCGGCACCGTCCAGGTCTGCACGGCGGCGATGCTCGACCAGGCGATCGGGCCCAACGTGGTCAAGTCCTTGATCCGCGGCATGTCGGAGTTCCTCGAGAAGAACGCGCACCGCGGCTGGAAGTGCCTGGAGGATTTCCGCGGCCTCAAGCGCTCGGCGATCGTCCCGCACTCCGAGATCCGGCGCCCCGACGCTTCGGACTACCACGGCGGCTTCGACGCGGAGGGCTACGCGCAGCCGCAGCCCGAATCGCCGGAACCTGCCGGCGTCGCCGCCCCGGCGACTCCGGCCGGGGGCTCGCAGCATCGCGCGAAGTAGGAAGGGAGACGGAAGGCTGCGGGCTGTGGCCTACAGCCTTCCCTCCAGGCGCCTATCGAAGGTTGCCGGTCTGCGGCTTTCCCGTGAAGTCGATGAAGACCGTCTTGAGCTCGGTGAAGAAGTTGAGGCCTTCCTGGGCCATCTCGCGGTCGCCGATCCCGGTGGCCTTCACGCCGCCGAAGGGCAACTGCGCCTCGCCGCCGATCGTCGGGTTGTTGACGTGCGTCATGCCGCACTCGATTCCCTCGACGAACTTCATGGCGTCGCTGACATTTTCCGTGTAGATGGCGCTGGTGAGGCCGAACGCGCTGTCGTTGGCCAGACGCAGCGCATCCTCCAGACTCTGCGCCGTCGTAACTGCCAGAACGGGCCCGAAGATCTCCTCGCGCCAGATCGTCATCGAAGGCGTCACGTCGTCGAAGACCGTGGGCTCCACGAACCACCCGCCGTCGAGCTTGCCGCCCCTGGCTCGCCCGCCGCCCGTCAGCAAACGCGCGCCTTCCGCCTTTCCCTTCTCGATGTAGAGGAGGACGCGCTTCATCTGCGGCTCGTTGACGATCGGCCCCATCGCGGTCGCGGGGTCCATCCCGTCGCCGATCTGGATCTGCCGCGCCTTCTCGAGAAAGCGCGACATGAACCGTTCCTTGACGCCTCGCGTCAAAATGAGGCGGCTCGTGGCCGTGCAACGCTGGCCCGTGGAACCGAACGCGCCCGTGAAGACGCCGGCGACCGCTAGGTCCAGGTTTGCGTCGTCCATGACGACAGCCGCGTTCTTGCCGCCCATCTCGCAGCAGACCTTGATGCCGCGTTCGGCGGCCATCCGATTGATCGCTTCGCCCACGGCGTTGGAGCCCGTGAAGCTCACGGCCTTCACGAGTGGATTTCGGACCATCTCCTCTCCCACCGGACCGGGGCCCGTGAGGAAATTGAAGACGCCCTTGGGCACGCCCGCCTCGTCGAAGATCTGCGTCAACTTCACCGCGGTCAAAGGCGTGAAGTCCGAAGGCTTCAGGACGATCGTGTTGCCGGCGACGAGGGCAGGCGCCGCCTTCCAGACCGGGATCGCCCATGGGAAGTTCCAGGGGCAGATCAAGCTCACGACTCCCAGCGGCTGACGGACCGTGTAGACGAACGTGCTGGGCATCTCCGAGGGGAGCGTCTTGCCCTCGAGTCGAAAGCCCTCGCCGGCGTAGAACTCCATCAGGGCCAATCCTTTGAGGATCTCTCCGAGCGCCTCGCGGTAGATCTTTCCCTCCTCGCGGCACAGCGTCCGGGCCAGGTCCTCCTTGCGCTCGGCGATGAGCTGGCAAGCTTTCAACAAGATGCGCCCACGAGCGGGCGCGGGGACCGCGGCCCATGGCTTGTAGGCCGCTTGCGCCGCCGCGATCGCCCGGCGCGCGTCCGCGGCCGTGGACCGCTGGAACTCGCCCACGACATCGGCCGTGTTGGCGGGGTTGACCACCGTGTAGCGCTCGCCGCCTGAAGACTCGACCCACTGTCCATTGATGAAGTTCTTGTAGACTTCGGCCACGGGAGACCTCCCCGGAAGCAACGGGTTAGTGACGCGGGCGCTTGCCGGAAAGCCGTGTTACCGGTATCGCGCCAAGGAGAACGGTCCCCCGGAACCCGCGAAGCTGGGCGGGTTCCAGGGGGGGGCGAAGATTTGCAAGAAGCTGCTGCCGCGGCGCGCGCCGCCGGGTCAGGGCAGCTGCTGGACCAGCGGTCCGTAGGTATCCGGCCGGCGGTCTCGGAAGAACTGCCAGAGGTCGCGGACTTCCTTGATCAGGTCGAAGTTGATGTCCGCCACGACGACCTCGTCCTTGCTGTCGCTGCCCTGCGCGATGAGCTGGCCGCGCGGATCGCAGAAGTAACTGGAGCCGTAGAACTTGCCGGTCTTCCAGGGCTTCTCGATGCCGACGCGGTTGATGGCGCCGACGAAGTAGCCGTTGGCGACGGCGTGGGCGGGCTGCTCGAGTTGCCAGAGGTAGCGCGAGAGGCCCTCGATCGTGGCGCTCGGGTTGAAGACGATCTCGGCGCCGTGCAGACCCAGGATGCGGGCGCCGTCGGGAAAGTGGCGGTCGTAGCAGATGTAGACGCCGACCCTGCCGTAGGCCGTGTCGAAGACCGGGTAGCCGAGGTTTCCGGGCTTGAAGTAGAACTTCTCCCAGAAGCCCTTCACCTGGGGAATGTGGTTCTTGCGATAGATGCCGAGCAGCTTGCCGTCGGCGTCGATCACTCCGGCGGTGTTGTAGTAGACGCCGTCATGGACCTTCTCGTAGATCGGCACCACGAGCACGATCGCGAGCTTCTTGGCCAGGGACTGCATCTCCTCCATCGTCGGACCGGGGATCGTCTCGGCCCAGTCGTACCACTTGGAGTCCTGCTCCGCGCAGAAGTATGGGCTGTTGAAGACCTCCTGCAGACAAACCATCTTGGCGCCTTTCTTGGCCGCCTCGACGATCATCTTGACGTGCTTCTTGATGCACTTGTCTTTGGTGTATTCCGTGGACGCTTGTACCAGCGCCGCGCGCACGATTCTCGCCATGGAACGGAAGCCTCCTTCGCCCTTTCCGGACCCGCGCTCCGCGCAAGGCCAGAGCCCGGATCGTCACGGTTCGGGACAGCATAACGCAGCCCCGAGGCCCGTGCAAGGCGGGGACTACCTCTTCACGTTGAGAACCAGCGTCGCCAGGCGCCATCCGCTGAGGCCCTGGCGCAGCAGCACCATGTTGTACTTGCAAACGCCCTTGGAGAGGATGGCGTCGTACTGCACGAACGCGGCTCCGCCGACCAGCTGGATCTCGAAGGCGGACATCGTGGCCGACTGTAGCTTGCCCAGGTTCGTCTCGTAGTTGCGGAAGCGATTGGCAAATTGCTCCAGGGTCTCGTTGGCCTGCAGCGCCACGTCCGACCTCTGCTTGTAGACCTCGGTCAACTTTCCGGCGTCGATGGTCGCAAAGACGTCCCGGCAGAAGACGTCGGCCGTGTTGCGAGAGATGTAGTAGTTGCCGTAGTAGACGCACAGCACCGGTCCGAGGAAGGCCAGGATGGCCTTCAGGATCTGGAAGAGGGGATTGCGGGATCGCTCCAGCGTGGTGTCGCGGACCTCTTTGCGGGCCCGCAGCTTTCGCAACGCTTCGCGCGAGTCCATGACTCAGACGACTCCCGACCGCCGAAGCTCCGCCAGCTCCGCGACTTCCAGACCGAGAAGCCCGGTCAGCACTTGCTCGGTGTGCTCCCCCAGCAGCGGCGGAGGACTGTAGATGCCGCCCGGCGTCTCCGAGAGCTTCACGGGCAGACCCGTGACGCGGATCGGGCCCGCCTTCGGGTGCTGCAGCTCGACGACCATGTCGCGCGCCAGCACCTGGGGCTGCGTCAGGACCTGATCCAACGGCAGGATGGGCCCGTTCGGAACGCCGGCGCCGTCGAGCGCGTCGCGAATGGCGGCGACGTCCATGTCGGCGAACATCCGTTCCAGCAAGGCGGTCAACTCCTCGCGGCTGCGAACTCGAGCCCGGTTGGTGGAGAACCGCGGGTCGTCGCGCAGGTCCTGGCGCCCCAGCGCGCCGCAGAACGCCT
>JACQFU010000297.1 GCA_016199905.1 Candidatus Wallbacteria bacterium | reverse complement strand
CTCTACAAGAACGATCGCTGGATGGACACCGAGGAGTTGAACGGCGGGTGGAGCGAGGGGCAAACCCAGTTCCAGTTGGCCTCCGAGTTCGCCAAGGAGAACGGCAAGTCCGGCCGCAAGAACACTCCCGAGAGCGCCCCCGACTACGGCGACGTCCGCGACCGCTGAGCAGCCATCAGGAGAGATGACGATATGACCGCACGAAGCAAGCTCCTGCTGGCCCTCTGCGTGGTGTTCGCGGCGACAGCCTGCAGCCATCCCCCGCAGCAGACCGTCAAGTTCAAGAACCGCGAGGCGTTCCACGCGTACCTCGACGGCGTCGAGATGCCGGATTCCTTCCGCGATGCCATCAAGCAGGGCACTCGCCAGGTGGCCGGCAAATACGTCAACAACGTGGTCACGTATCTGAAGCTCAAAGGCGATCCGATCAAGGAGCTCGTGAAGCGCTACGGCATGAAGGCCTCCGTGAGCACCGACGGCGTCGACATCGCACCCGCGGTCGCTGCCTGCGTGGCCGATCTGGTCGCCGCCGGCGACAAGGCCAACTTCGGCTACGGCGGCAAGAACAACACCGGCTGGCTGCAGGACGAGGACGAAGTCAACGGCGGCGAGTGGAGCGAAGGCGCCAACATCTTCCAGCAGGTTGGCGAATCGCGCCGCAACAACGGCGATATCGATACCGGGAAGTAGTCAGAGGCCCATCACCATCCGCGCCACTTCCATGTAGATCACGATCCCCGCCACGTCGACGAGGGTCGCGATGAAGGGCGCGGAGGTCACGGCCGGGTCGACGCCGAGCGAGGAGAGGGCCAGCGGCAGCAGCGAGCCGATCACGGTCCCGGTCGTGATGACGCCCAGCAGGGCGCCTCCAACCACGAGGCGCACCGGCATGATTTCGTGCCACATCCAGGCGCGCAGGTAGCCGATCGACCCAAGGAACACGCCGAGCGCGACCCCCATCTTCAGCTCGCGCTTGAAGACCATCATGAAGTCCTTCAAGCCGATCTCGCGAACGGCCAGCGCGCGGGTGACCAACGTGGTCGATTGCGAGCCGCTGTTGCCGCCCGAGCTGACGATGAGCGGCACGAAGAACATCAGGTTGACGGCGTGGGCGAGCTGCGCCTCGTAGTGGCGCAATGCCGTGCCCGTAAAGAACTCGCTGACGAACAGCGCCAGGAGCCAGGAGCCGCGCTTGCGCACCATGCTCCAGAAGTTGGCCTTGAAGTAGGGTTCGTCGAACGGCTCGACGGCGGCCATCATCTGGGCGTCTTCGGTGCTCTCCTCGACCAGAACGTCGACGATGTCGTCAACGGTCACAATTCCGAGGAGGCGGCCCGTCTCGGGCTCCAGCACGGGAACGGCGAGCAGGTCGTACTTGCTGATGACGCGAGCGACGTCCTCCTGGTCCGCCATTGGGTCCACAGAGATGATTTGAGTCGTCATCGCCTCGGCGACCAGCGCGGGAGTCTCCTCTGCGAGGAGATCTCGAAGCGAGAGCACGCCCATCAGGCGACCCACCCCATCGATGACGAAGGCCGCGTAGATCGTCTCCCGCTCCTCCCGGGCTGCCAGGCGAACGCAATCCATCGCCTGTCCCACGGTCATCGTGGGCGCCAGCGTCAGGAACTCCGTGGTCATCAGGCCGCCGGCGCTGTGCTCGGGGTATTCGAGGAGCTGTCGGGCCTCCTCGCGCTCCTCGTGTTCCATGTGGCCGAGGATCGCCTCGGCCTCGTGGGGCTCCAGATCGGAGAGCAAGTCGGCGCGTTCGTCGGCCGCCATCTCCTCGAGAATGTCCGCCGCCTTGGCCGGGGGCAGGTCGCCCAGGAGATCGCTGCGGGCCTCGTCGTCGAGGTACTCCGCGACGTCGGCCGAGAATGCCGGCGGAAGCACGGAGAGCAGGAGCCGCGCCCGCTCGGGCGCGAGCTCGTGCGTCAGCTCGGCCAGGTCGGCCGGATGGATCTCCTCGAGAATCTCTTCGAGCTCCTCGGGCGACGCCGAAAGCATGTCGTCAATTTCGGGCAGTAACAACCTCGAAACTGCGAACTGACCGCTTGGTCTGCCGGTGTCGGGGCTCGGATCCATGTGCTCGCCGCTGTTCGACACGATAATCGAGGCGTCTCGGCGAGTGTGAGGGAAAAGAAAACGGGTACACTCATACCCGCTATGGGTAATCGACATGAGCCGACCGGTCCCCTGGAAGCGCTCTTCGGCAAGGTCCGCCGCGAAATCCTGACACTGCTGTTCGGGCGACCTGGCGAGGGCCGCCATCTGCTCGAGATCGTGCGCGCCGCACGCTCGGGACGCGGAGGCGTTCAGCGCGAACTGGCGCGGCTGGCGGCCGCCGGCCTGGTCACCCGCCAGCGCCGCGGGAACCTGGTCGTCTACCAGGCCAACCCGGAGTGTCCCCTCTTCGGCGAAATGCGCGCGCTGGTCGAAGCCGGGGTCGCGCGGCCGGCGAGATCCACGGGGACCTCGTCGAGCGGCGGCCGCCCGGACCGGCCGGAGGCCCGCGGCGGCCTGCCGATCGACTGACGCCATCGCGGCGCCGCTCAGAACGGAATCCGGATCGCCGCGAGCTGCGTTCCCCCGCGAGTCAGCAGCAGCACGAGGCGGTGGCCCACGAGCGCAATCCTGAGGTTCTTCGGCACTCCCAACCCGCGGAACGTGTTCTCGGTCCAGCCTATCTTTCGCCACTGCCGGCCGTCGGCGCTCTCGAACAGCTCCATCCGGCCCTCCAGGATCGCCGTGCTCAACATGCCGATCAGGAAGCGCCCGCCGCCGGCGATCAGTGCGTAGCTGCGCAGGTCGCATCCCGGCTCGATCGGGATCGTGCACGGCGGCGAGACGCGACCGTTTTCTTCGACCCAGACCCTCAATCGCCCCCCCGCCCCCGAGGCAATGGCTTTCGCGCGTCCAAGGACCGCCGACTCGCACTCCAGAACGTCGATTCCGGGCGGCTTCTGCTCGGGCCGAGCTGGTTCCACTGCCCGGCGCGGCCCCGTCCAGGCCCCGCTTGGGAAAGGCTGTTCCATCGCCCAGGCCTCACGGGGCGAGGCCGTTATCGACCAGGTCACTCGGACTCGGTCCGGCAGGATCCGGGGCTCCCACAACGAGACCATCACGGGCGATCGATAGACCTCGCTCGGCACCTCCCAAGTATCGCCGTCGTCCTCGCTCTGCAGCGCGTGGACGCCTTCGCCTTCGCCGGCCAGCTCGGTCCAGGCGAACACCAAGCGGCCGTCCCTGGCCGTCAGTTCCTTATTTTGGGCGGTCCTCGCGAGACTCCAGACGCAGCCGTCGACGGTCAAATGCGACCGGGCCCCGGGACGCAGCTCCAGCGTGTACTCGAAAGCTCCGGTGGCTCCCAATGTAGACGCGGAAAAGCGAAGCGGCCGCTCGCCGCCCGTCAGGCACCCTGCGAACCGGGTGCCCGCCGGCAGTCCGGGCGCCACGAAGTCGGAGACACCCGATGGGACTCGGAAGCTCGCGCTGAGCCTTCCGGGCGACTCCAGAAGAAGCCGCGCCTCCTGGCGCAGCGGCCCGTCGAACCAAAGCCGGACGCGGCTCGATCCGCTCGAGACCCTCCGAAGGCCAGGCAAAGGCACGGCCGGTTCGCTCGCCTTGCCAACGAGCGCCACGGGACCAGCTGCCTCGGAACCCCGCCTACGGTCTTCGGTCTCTCGCACCGGCGCCGGCGGTTCGAGCGAGGGTCGCCGCTCTCCGGCGGAACGCCACCCCAGGAATCCGAGCGCCCCGCTCGCTGCGAGCACGACACTCGGCAGCGCAGCCGGCCAACGCCGAGCGCTTCCTGGCCGCGGCTCTGCCTCCAGCCCAACCGTCCTACGAGCGAACCGCTAGGCGGCGTCCTGTATCTGGTCCTCGCGGGCGCCAGGGCCCGGCGAGAGCCGCGTCACCACTGTGGGCGCCCCGCTTCCCGCCGCGGGCTCCCTGGCCAAGACGGCCAGCCGCTCGGCCAACAGGTGCGCGAACTCCGGACGCCGCCCGGGCTCGCGCTCCAGACAGCGCTCCACGAGGGTTTGCACCTGGATCGGCACCGAGGGGACCAGCTCCGACAGTCGCGGGGCGGTGCCCGTGAGCTGCTCTTGGAGTATGTCGGAGACTCGGCCGCCCTCGAAGGGCCGCCGGCCCGCCAGCATCTCGAAGAGCATCACACCCACGGCGTAGACGTCGGCCGCGCTGCCTGCGCGGCTGCCCTGGATTGCCTCGGGAGCCATGTAGCCCGGCGTCCCCATCAGCACGCCCTCCGCGGTCCGGAGCGTCCCCTCAGACTCAAATGACTTTGCCAGTCCGAAATCCGCGAGCTTGGCCGTGCCGTCCGGTGTCAGCAGCACGTTCTCGGGCTTGAGGTCGCGGTGAGCCACGCCCGCATCGTGGGCGCAGCCAAGCCCTGCGCAAATCTGGGCGGCCAGCTCCAGAGCCCGAGCCGCCGGCAAAGCGCCCCGGGCCGCCAGCAGCTCGCACAGGCTGCCGCCCGAAGCCAGCTCCATCACCAGGTACGCGTGCGCGCCGGCGAACCCGGCGTCGAACACCCCGAGCAGATTCGGGTGCGCAAGCTGAGCCTGCAGCTTGGCCTCTCGCAGAAAACGCGCGCGGGTCTCTACGGCCCCAAACAGCCCGGGAGCGAGGACCTTGACCGCAACGGCCCGCCTCAGGCTCGTCTGCTCCGCGCGCCAGACCGTGCCCGAAGAGCCCGAGCCCAGGGCTTCGAGGAAGCGGTACCCCGGGATCTCCGGCGTCAGCTGGCGCGCCATGCCCGGATCCTAACATCGTCACGGCCACGCGCCGGACGTCGAGCCCGCTCACCGGACTACAGCATCTCGGCCCGGCTCTTCTCGATGTGCACCAGGCTGCGGCGCGCGTCCTTGGCGTAGTTGGACGTGGGGTCCAGAGCAATGACGCGGTTGTAAGCCTTGATCGCCTCGTCGTAGTTGTTGAGGATGCGGTGGATGGTGGCGATCTTGAAGTGCGCCTCCGCCATCGAGGGGTCGAGGTAGACGGCCTTCTGGTAGTCGGTGAGCGCGTCGCTCTTCAGGTTCTTGTCGTAGTTCTCGTTGTAGGCCTCGCCCAGCTCGAAGTAGGCGCGCGCGCTGTGCGGGTTCTTCTCAAGCGCCTGCTTGCAGACGGCGATCGCCTCGTCATACATGTGCTTGCCGGCGATCGACTCCTTGTTGTAGACGCGCTTCAGACCCCAGTAGCCCCATGGGTTGTCCTTGTCCATCGACAGCAGCTGCTTGAACTCGAAGGTCGCGCTGCCGATCTCCTCCTCCGAAAGCGAGAAGCTGCTCGTGAGGGCCAGGTAGGCATACCCAAGGTCGAAATGGCCCATCGGCTCCTTCGGGTTGCGCTGGACGGCCGTCTCGAACTCGCCCTGCAGTTCCTTGAAGCGGTCGTCGACGCGTTCGTCCTTGTCGTACATCAGCTTGTAGGTGTCGATGAGGCGCATCCGGTAGGAGCCCTCGTCGGGGTTCAGCTCGATCAGCGCCTTCAGTCGCTCCACGGCCGCCGGGTAGTTGCCGCTCTTCAGCGCCACCTCGACCAGCCGCTCGTGGGCCAGGAGGTTATCGGGCTCCACCTGCAGCACGTGGTTGCAGTACTCCTCGACGCGCTGGGGCTGGTTGAGGAACAAGTAGGCCTGGGCCAGCATGTTGCCCGCGATCACGTTATCGGGCTCGGCCTGCAACGCGCGGTCGAAGTAGTCGACGGACTTGTTGAGGTTCTCCTCCTCGCCCATCCCCGGGTCGAGCTTGAGCATATGGAAGTAGCCGGCGTTGAGCAGGTTCTGCGCGTTCTGCGCCTCGCGGGCGGCGGCCTTCTGGTAGCGGGCCGCGACCTGTTGCTGGGTCTCGCCGTCGATCATCGTGCCGCCCTCGATGACGAAGTGGCCCTGGTACTGGTTGACGAGCGTGAAGTGCAAGTCGGGGTTCTGCGGATAGAACCGCGCGGCGACCTTCAGGACCGGGATGGCGTGCTCGGCCTCGAACTTCCGCGCGTAGAGCTTACCCAGCCGCAACGGCAGGTCCTGGAACTCCTCCTGGTTGGGGTTCATCGTCCAGACCTGCTCGTACTGGAAGATCGCTTCCTCGTTGTTTCCCTTCATCTCCGAAAGGCGCCCGAGGTTGAACCGGGCCTCGATGTGCTGAGGGTCCAGGCCGCAGATCTCGGAGTAGCACTGGTAGGCCGTGTCCACCAGCCCGTTGCCCTCGGCGTCGATGGCCTTCTGGAGCAACTCGCCGATCGAGCTGGCCAGCTCGTCCTCGCGCTGCTGCTGGAAGAAGTGCTTGACCTCCTCGTTGGTGGGATCGAGCTTGAAGACCTTTTCGAAGTAGGTGCGGGTCCTTTCCGTATCGCCGATCTGGCGGCAGATGAGACCCATCTGGAAGTAGGGCTCGACTTCCTGAGGCTCCAGCTTGGCGGCTCGTTCCAGGGCCTCGATGCCTTCGTCGTGACGGCCCCCGCCTGCTAGCGCCAGGCCGAGGTTGAGGAGGCCCGGGAAGAACTCCTCGTCGACTTCGGCGAGCGCCTGCAGCACCTCGACGGCGTTCTCCCAGTCCTGCTCCGACATGTAGAGCTGGCCCAGCTCGAGCAAGGTCTGAACGTGTCCGGGAGCGGCCTCGCGGGCGCGGACGTAGTAGTCCTTGGAGCGCCTGTTGTCGCCTTGGTCCTTGTAGATGTGGCCCAGGTAATAGAGAGCCTGCGGATGTTTCGAGTCTCTTTCCAGCACGTGCTCGAAGCCGGTGATGGCGTTCTTGACGAGGCCGCGCTCCATGAACGTGCGCGCCTCTTCCAGCTGCTCGGCGATGTCGGCGCCGAACTTCTCGCCCTCCGCCGAGTCGAGGCGGTTCTTGTAGGAAAGGTTCGAGGGCTTCAGCTCGTAGGCCTTGCGGAAGTTGACGAGCGCCTCGTCCAGCTCGCCCAGGGAGTGGTGGACCTCTCCGAGATGGAAGTAGGCGCTGGCCTCGCCGGGGTTGACGGCGATGGCGCTCTTCAGGGACTTCACGCCGTCGTTGAAGACCTTCTGGTCCTCGTAGGCACGGCCCATCTGAACGTACATGCGGCCCAGCTCGGCCAGGGCGGCGCTGTTGTCGGGCTCGGCCTTGACGACCTTGCGCATCTCGTCGACGGCCAGGTCGATGTGGCCCGACTTGTCCTGGACGCGCGCCATCGCCATCATCAGCCCCGTCTCGCGCTGGTGCTCGGTCATCTGGGCACGCAACATCTGCATCGCCTCTTCGGTTTTGTCTTCCGAGAGCAGCATGTCGGCGATCTCGATGACGGGGCGGACGTCCTTGGGATCGACTTCGCGAGCGCGCTCGAAGACCTCGCGGGCGGCAGGCAGATCGCCGCGGTGGAACTGCGCTCGTCCGAGCTCCAGCAGCGCCTCCATGTTCTCCGGATCGTGCGAGAGCGTGCGTTCCAGGATGCCGACGGCCTCGTCGAACATCTCCTGCGAAAGGTAGACGTGGGCCAGCCTCAGGGAGACCTCGATGCTCTTGGGGTTACGCTCCAGCAGCACCTGGTACTGGGCCAGGGCCTTGTCGGGCTTGCCCAGGCGGAAGAAGATTTCGCCCAGTCGCCCATAGAGGTCGAGGTTGTCGGGCTCGGCCTCGACGGCCTTTTCGAAGGCCTCGACCGCCTGGTCGTAGAGTCCCTGGGCCACGTAGATCTCGCCGAGGCCGCTGTAGAGCTCGGTCTCGGTCCAGCCGAGCTGGCGGGCCTTCTTGTACTCGGCGGCAGCCTTCTGGAAGTCCTTCTGCCCGAAGTAGATCTTGCCCAGCTCGAAGTGCGCTTCGGCGTGGTCGGCGTTGCGGTGCAGGATCTGCTGGAAGTTCATGATCGCCTTGCTGTCGAGGCCCTGGCGGGCGAAGATCCGCCCCTGTGCGAGCAGCAGCCGCTCGTTGTCGGGGTCGCTCTCCAGCAGTGACGAATAGAGCTCTCCGGCCTTCAGCAGCAGGCCCTTCTTCTCGAAGAGCACCGCCATGTCGAGCTTCAGGCTCTCGTCGTCGGGCGCCAGATGAACCAGCTTGTCGGCGATGGGGCCCGCCTTCTCGGCCTGGCCCGTGCGGTTGTAGAACATCAGCAGGGCCTTGAGCAGGTCGGGGGCATTCGGAGTCGTTCGATACGCCGACTCGTAATACTTCTGGGCCTTGTCGTCGGCGCCCACGTTCTCGTAGACCCCGGCCAGCTTGCGGCCGAGCGCGGCGTTCTGCGGGTCCTTCTTGGCCAGCCGCTCCAGGTATTCCAGCGCCTTCTTCGGCTCGCTCTTCTCCAACGCGATGTCGCCCGCCAGCGCGAGGGCCTTCTCCTCGTCGGGCATCATCCCCAGCAGCTTCTCGACGTGCACGCGGGCCTCGTCCAGGCGGCCCTCGCCGAACGTGAGCTGCGACAGCGAAAGCAGCGTGCCCGGGTCCTTCGGGTTCAGGCGTGCCAGCTCGGTGAGCGCTTCGATCTGCTGCACCACGTCCTCGGTGGCGCGGTGGATCGAGAGGATCATCCGCCACAGCTCGGCCTTGTCGGCGTTGATGCCGACGGCCCGGGTCAACAGCTCCAGCGCCCGCTTCTGGTTGCCCTTCTCCAGCGCGATGCGGCCCAGGGTCTCGATCGCCTCGAGGCAGTCCTTGTTCTTCTGCAGCACCGCCTCGAGCCGCTCCTGCGCCTTGTCGGTGATGCCCTTCTTGTAGTAGTCGATGCCGAGCGCCAGCTGCACCTGGAAGTTGTCCGGGTCTATCTCCTCGGCCTTCTTGAACTCGCCGATCGCCTCGAACTCCATCCCCAGCTCCTGGAAGACGAGCCCGAGCTGCACGCGCGCCTCGATGTTCTTCGGGAAGAACTCGAGGATCTTGCCGTAGACCTGCCGCGCCTGGGTGAACTGTGTCAGGTCGTAGTAAGTGCGCGCCAGCAGCAGGAAGTTGTCGATGTTGCGAGGGTTGAGGCCGACGGCGGCCTGGAACTGCTCCACGGCGCTGTCGGGCATCCCGTTCGACAGGTAGAGCTTGCCGAGCTTGACGTGCAGGTTCACGTCCTTGGGCTCGAGCGCCAGGATCCTGTGGAACGTCTCGATGGCCTGCTGGGGCTCGCCGCCCTCCAGGTAGCAGCCGGCCAACTCCTCGAGCGTCGAGGTGTTGGACGGGTCCATCTCGGCCGCCTTGGAGAGCGCGGCGATGGCGGCCTGGTAGTCGGCCTTCTCCCGGTGGACCTGGCCCTTCAACCGCAGCGCCTCGAGCTTGTACTCGCGGACCTTGACCAGCGGCTCCAGGCACTCCAGCGCCTTGTCCCATTCTCCGTCGAGGATGTGGCTCTTGGCCAGCCAGAGCAGGACGGACTTCTCGTCGGGGCGGGCCTGGCGGGCGGCCTCCAGGACCTCAACGGCCTGCATGCCCTTTTCGAGGAAATAGTAGGCCTTGCCCTGTTCGAAGAGCGTCTCGTGGTCGGCGGGGTTCAGGTCGAGGGCGCGTTCGAACTCGCCCAGCGCCTTGGCGTACTCCTTGCGCCGCATCGCGTCGAGGCCCAGCTTGTAGTAGATCTCCGCGTTGGAGCCTTCCAGCTCCTTGGCGCGCTCGTACTCGCGCGTGGCGTCCTCGAGGAAGTTCTTCGCCTCGTAGAGCTTCGCCAGGTGGAAGTGGGCGATCGGGTTGTTCGGATCGACGGCGACGGCCCGCTGGTAGATGCGCAGCGCCTGGTCGGTGTTCTTCCGGCTCACCAGCAGGCGGCCCAGATCGAAGTAGACCTCGCGGTGAGTGGCGTCGAGCTGGATGACCTTCTTGAAGGCGGCGATTGCCGAGTCCTCCTGGTCGAGGGCCATGTAGGCGCGCCCCAGCTCGTAGTGCGCCCGCGTGTTCGAGGGGAAGCTCTCGATCGCCTTCTTGTACATCTTGATGAGCGGGGCGTACATCGCCTTGGCCTTGTAGATGTCGCCCAGGCTGTACATCGCGTCCACGAAGTCGGTGTTCAGCTGCAGCGCGCGTTCGTAACAGACCTGCGCGCGGTCCAGTTCCTGGAGGTTCCTGCATGCCTCTCCCATCTCGAAGTAGAAGAGCGCGTTGGAGGGCGAGCGGCGGACGGCCTTTTCGTAGAGGTTGGCCATCGACTGCCAGTCGAGCTTCTCCTTGTACTTGGTGCCGAGGCGGTAGACGACCTTCAGGTTTTCGGGGTGCAGCTCCAGGGCCTTCTCGTAGTGCTCGATGGCCCTCTTGGCTTCCTTCTTCCGGTCCCAGGCCTCGCCGAGGAGATAGTGAGTCGAATCATCCGACGGCTCCAGACGCAAGGCCGACTCGAAGAGCTCGATGGCGTCCTCGAGCTGCCGGCGTTCCATGTAGATCTCGCCCAGGGCGCGGTAGGGGGGCGTGAAGCCCAGATCCAGCTCCATCGCGCGCTCGAAGTGGCCGGCGGCGTTGTCGTCGGCGCCGGACTTGCGGTAGACGACGCCCAGCTCGTAGTGGGCGCGGGCGTGGTCGGGCGCGGCTTCGATGGCGGCGCCGAACTCGCGGATGGCCTCCTGGTAACCGTTCTGCTTGGCGTAGGCGAGCCCGAGCTGGAAGCGGACCTCCGCGTCGCCCGGCGCGGTCTGTGCGGCGCGTTCCAGGCAGGCCACCGAGCTGGCGATGTCGCCCAGTTGCGCGTGGACGCGACCCATCTCGAAGTGGGCACGGGTATGCGCCGGGTCGAGCGCGACGACCTGCTCGAGCTCGTCGACGGCCTCGGTGAAGTTGCCCTGGCTGATGTGGGCGCGCGCCAGCTCGAAGCGGTACTCGGCCCGTTCGGCATCGGAGGCGACGAGGGACCCGGCCTGGGCCAGGGCCTTGCGGAAGCGCTCGGTGGCCTGGGAGAGACGGCCCTTGTGGACCAGCGCCTTGCCCAGCTCGAAGTGGGCGCGCGCGTTGGACGGGTCGGTCTCGGCAGCCTCGGTGAGTGCCTCGATCGCCTCGTCGATCTTTCCCAGCCGGCGCCGCACCAGGCCCAGCGCCATGTGCAAGTCGGCGCGGCCGGAAGCGGCCTCGATCGCCTTCTTGTACTCCAGCTCGGCCTCGTTCAACCGCGACAGCTGCTCGTAGGCGGCGGCCAGCTTCAGGTGCAGGTCGACGTCGGCCTCGCCAGCATCGGCCGCGCGACTGAAAAACTCCACCGAGTCCTCGTGACGGCCTGCCTCGCGGCAGATCTCGGCGAGGGCCAAGAGCGCCGCGCGGTGCTTGCCGTCGATGTCGATGGCCGCCCGATAGGCATACTCGGCCTTGTCCAGGTCCTCCAGCTCGCGGTAGCTCTCGGCCAGCTCGAAGCGGACCTGGGCGTCCTGCGAGCTCGCCTCCGCCGCGCGGAAGAAGTAGCTGTTCGCCTCGCGCGAGTCGCCCCTGCCCGCGGCGATGCGGCCCAGCGCTACCAGCGCCTCGGCGTGCTTGAACTCGCGGTCGAGCACGGCCGCGTAGGCCTGCTCGGCCTCCCGATCGCTGCCTTGCCGGATCCGGAGCCGGGCGATGGCCAGCATGTACTCGACGTCGTCGGAGAGCTCGACGGCCTTCGAATAGGAGTCAAAAGCTGTTTCGTAGTCGTTGCGCGTCTCGAGCACCTTTCCGAGCCGCCAGTACGCCTCGGCGTCCTGCGGCGACTGGGCGGTCAACTCGGCCAGCACGGTGACGGCCTCCCGCAGGTTCCCCTGGCCGACCAGCACGTCGGACAGCCCCAGGTGAGACTCGCGGTCGCGCGGCTCCACGTCGAGCGCCTTGCGATACATCCGCTCGGACTCGAACGCGTTGCCCTTGGCGTCGAAGAGGCGCCCCAGCAGCCGGTAGGCGGGCAAGAGCTCCGAATCGATCCCGACGGCCGTCCGCAGCGACTGCTCGGCCTTGTCGTGACGCCCCTCGGCGAACTCCAGCTCGCCCAGCTCCAGATGGGCCGAGGCGTTCTTCGGATCGGTGAGCAGGATGGAACCGTACTCCTCCAGCGCGCGCTCCAAGTTGCCCTGCACGCGGTGGCTGCGCGCGTGCTCCATCAGCGCGGGCACGTGGTGCGGGTCGGTGGCCAGCAGCCGTTCCAGGGCTTCGCGGGCGTCTTCGTAGTTGCCCAGGCGGTTCTGGATGCTGCCGACCTTCAGCAGCGCGCCCGCGTGATCGGGCGCCAGATCGAGCACCTTCTGGTACTGAGCCAGCGCCTTGTCGTACTGGCCCCGGTCGAAGTAGAGCTGCCCCGAGAGGACGTAGGCGTCCGTGAAGCGCGGGTTGGCGTCGATGGCCGTCAGCAGCTCGCCGGCGGCCGCCTCGTAATCGCCCTTCAGGTAATAGATCTGGCCGAGCTGG